>JBIOEK010000081.1:0-10790 GCA_044445925.1 Hyphomicrobiales bacterium | reverse complement strand
GTCCCTGCTCATCGCCCTGCCCGTCTCCGATCCGATTGCAATCCCGCCCGATCAGAATCCGTAGAGCCTAGCCGGATTCTCCACCAGGACCTGCTTTTGCGTCGCAGCGTCCGGCATCATGAGGGGGATGAGATCCACGAGGTCGCCGTCGTTCGGCATGTGCTTCACGTTCGGATGCGGCCAGTCCGTGCCCCAGAGCACGCGCTTTGGTGCGGCCTCGATCAGCGCCTGCGCAAAGGGCACGGCATCGGTGAAGGGCGGGCCCATCGAGGAGACGCGCTCGGCGCCGCACACCTTCACCCAGGTGTTCTCGCTCTTCATGAGCTCGAGCAATACTTTGAAGGGAAGCTGCTCCAGGCCTTCGGCTGCGCTGACGCGGGCCATATGGTCGATGACGATCGGCACCGGCAGCGAGCGGAACAGCTCCGCGTGATCGACGATGTCCTTGGAATCGAGGTGCAGGATCAGGTGCCAGCCGAGCGCCTTGGCGCGCTCCACCGTGCGCCTGAAGAAGCCCGCCTCCGGCGGCCCACCGAGATGGCGAACGAAGTTGAAGCGCACGCCGCGGATGCCGCCTGCGTTGAGCCTTTCGAGCTCGGCATCGCTGCAATTCTGGTCGATGATCGCCGTGCCGCGGAAGCGGCCGCGAGACCTCGCAATGCCATCGAGCGTCGCGCGCATATCCGAGCCGTGGCAGCTCGCGTGCACGATCACTGCACGCTCGATGCCGAGGATCTCGTGCAGGCGGCACAGCGCCTTGAACGGCGCGTCGTGGGGGTGATAGGCGGCTTCCGGGGCATAGGGAAACATCGCCGCCGGGCCGAAGATATGGCAATGGGCGTCGCAGGCTCCGGGCGGCGGCACGAAGCGCGGCTTGCGGGTGTCGGGATCGGGAGCTTCGGGGGTGTTCGCCATGGCCTAACGCCTTCATCCGTCGGTTGCTGCGTGAGCTCGCCTGAACTGCCGCTCCGGCGACGTTTCCAGAGAAGGATATCAGATCTCCGAGAGATGCCGCCTCATTTTAGCCGCCGGCAGAGCTCGGCTGCGTGGCGTCAGCCCATCTCGAGCCGCACCAAGGCCCGGCTTCGCATGTCATCCGCGGGCCGGGCCGACGACCTCCACGAGAGATAAGGCGCCAACCACGGAAACCTGCCGGATTTGTGATCGCAGAGGGCGAGGCCAGATCTGGACAAGGCCGGCATGAGGCTTGTAGCTCGAAGTCCTACGGCTACGCTGCGGTCCGACCCTCGTCCGACCGAACGGCGCAGGCCTCGAAGGATGTCCTCATGCGCATTCGGCGCAAGCTCCTGGTCTTCCTCGCCTTGGCCGGGATCGTAAGCGCCGCGCCAAGGCTCGGCGCTGCCACGCTCACCGATTGGATCGAGAGCGCCCGCATCGCCAACCTGTTCGTGTCTGCCGGCATTCAGGCGAAGAGCTATCTCGAGCCGACCACCAAGATGATGCCGAACCTGGTCGAGGGAGACGTGGTGCTCGCCGATTTGCGCCTGGCCGGCAAGCAACCCGAGCGCGGCGAGCTGATCTTGTCCTGGTACCAGGGCGACACCGTCTATATCGATCGCGTCATCGGCCTGCCGGGCGAGCGCATCGCCTTTCTGGATGGGCGTCTCATCCTCAACGGCAAGGAGATCACCCAGGAGCCGGCCGGAAAGATCGACTATGACGCTTTCGGCCGGCGCCAGACCCGCAGCCTGTTCGTCGAGACCTTGCCCGGCGCCAGGCCCTACAAGATCGCCAGGAATCTCGAAGGCGGCGGATTTTTCGACAATATTCCCGAGACCGCGGTGTCTCCCGGCCGTCTCTATCTTCTGGGCGACAACCGCGACGACTCGGTGGACAGCCGGGTGGCGTCGAGGGGCCAGGTCGCTATCGAAGCCGTGATCGGCAGGATCGTCTACCGCCTGCGGCCGAATGCCGGTTGGCTCGTGCCCCGCGAAACGGTTCAAGGCCTCCCGAAGGGGTGAGCCCGACGGCGCAATCGCCCGCCGAAGCGCTGAGCCGCGCGCTCCCTGCCCCGACCGGATTTCGGCCCCGAATACCGCTACTATCGTCGTGCTTGTGTATGGGAAGAATGAACCCTACGATATTTGCGCAAACCGACCGAAGCGGCATCCATCGGCCGCCAGGGCGGGCTCACGACAAGTGATTAGACCGATCCAATTCGGCTAGGGAGGAGTTTCATGAACGATCTGAGCAGGCGTGAGATGCTGAAGGCCGGTGTCGCGGCGACCGCCACGGCGGGGTCGGGACTGTTGTTGCCGGCGGGGATCGCGCAAGCGGCCACGGTCTGGAAGAACGAGCCCGAGAAGGGCGCCTCGATCCGCGTCCTGCGCTGGAAGCAGTTCATCGACGCCGAATACAACAAATTCGCCGAGCAGACCAAGAAGTTCTCCGAGCTGACCGGCGTCAAGGTCCGCCTCGATGCCGAAAGCTGGGAGGATATCCGTCCGAAGGCCGCCGTCGCCGCGAATGTTGGCGCTGGCCCCGATCTGATCATCGGCACGCTCGACGATCCCTTCAAGTTCCCGGAACATCTCATCGACATGACCGACCTCGCCGACTATCTCGGCGACAAATATGGCGGCTGGTACCCGGTCGCCCAGAAATACGGCAAGAAGGGCGAGCGCTGGATCGCCATACCCCAGGGCGTGACCGGCGGTTGCATGAACTATCGCATCAGCCATATGAAGGCCGCGGGCTTCGACACCTTCCCGACCGATCTTCCGGGTTTTCTCAAGCTCTGCCAAGGATTGAAGAAGAACAATACGCCGCCCGGATTCGCGCTCGGCCATGCCACGGGCGACGCCAATGGCTGGTGCCATTGGTTGCTATGGGCGCATGGCGGCAAGATGGTCGACGAGAACAACCAGGTCGCCATCGATTCGCCGGAGACGGTGGCCGCCCTCGAATATGCCAAGCAGCTCTACGCGACCTTCATTCCGGGCGTGCTCTCCTGGGGCGACCCCAGCAACAACAAGGCGTTCCTCGCGGGCGAAATCAGCCTCACCTTGAACGGCATCTCGATCTGGGCCGTGGCCAAGGATTCCAAGGATCCGAAGCAGAACGCGATCGCCGCCGATATGGACCATGCCGCGTGCCCGATCGGCCCCGTAGGCCACCCGACCGAGCAGCAGAACGTGCTGGTCGCCTATGGCTACAACTTCTCCAAATATCCCAATGCGGTGAAGGAATATATCCGCTTCATGTGGGAGAAGGAGCAATATGACGCCTGGGAGGTGGCTTCGAACGGCTATGTGGCGCCGCCGATGCCGGCCTACAACGATAACCCGATCTGGACCTCGGATCCCAAGATCACGCCGTTCCGCGACTGCCTCAAGCGCTGCCAGGACAACGGCTATGCCGGCACGCTCGGCTATGCCTCGGCGGCGGTGATGGGCGATTTCGTCGTCGTCGACATGTTCGCGGAAGCCTGCACCGGCAGCCTGACCCCGAAGGGCGCGGCCGAGCATGCAGCCGAACGCGCCAAGCGCTATTATCAGGTCTGACATCGATCAAAGGGCGTGGCGCCGCTCGAGCGCCACTCCGCCATGCCGATCCGGCGATGACAGTCGTCTATGAAACCGTAGCTGACGCCCCCGTCCGCCGGAAGCGGCGCGCGCGTGTCTTCGACGAGCGCAACCTCTTGGGCGCGATCTTCATGCTGCCGGCGGCGGCAGTGCTTCTCCTATTCCTCGCTTATCCGCTGGTGCTGGGCCTATGGCTCGGGCTCACCGATACCAAGATCGGGGGCGCGGGCCGTTTCATCGGCATCGCGAATTTCGTTTCGCTCGCCAAGGATTCGGTCTTCCGCCTGTCGGTCTTCAACACGGCGCTTTACACCGTGGTCGCGAGCGTCGTGAAATTCGCCCTCGGCCTTTATCTCGCCTTGCTCCTGAACGAGCGGCTGCCGTTCAAATCGGTGATCCGGGCTGCTGTCCTCTTGCCCTTCGTGGTGCCGACGGTGCTCTCCGCCGTGGCATTCTGGTGGATCTACGATTCGCAATTCTCGATCATCTCCTGGCTGCTCATCAAGCTCGGCTGGATCGACCGCTATATCGACTTCCTGGGCGATCCGTGGAACGCCCGCTGGTCGGTCATCGTCGCCAATATCTGGCGCGGCATTCCTTTCGTCGCGATCACCCTGCTCGCCGGATTGCAGACCATCTCGCCTTCGCTCTACGAGGCCGCGACCCTCGACGGCGCCACGCCCTGGCGGCGCTTCCGCCATATCACGCTGCCGATGCTCGCCCCGATCATCGCGGTGGTGATGACCTTCTCGGTGCTCCTAACCTTCACCGATTTCCAGCTCATCTACACGCTGACGCGAGGCGGGCCGATCAACGCCACGCATTTGATGGCGACGCTCTCCTTCCAGCGCGCCATCACCGGCGGCCAGCTCGGCGAAGGCGCAGCCATAGCCAACGCCATGATCCCCTTCCTGGTTGCCGCCATCCTGTTCAGCTATTTCGGATTGCAGCGCCAGCGCTGGCAACAGGGCGGCAAGGACTGACATGGCAAGCGCCGAGGCGGCGGGTGGCATGGCCTATCTCGAGCGAGGGCCAAGACGGCTCGTGGCATTGTATCTGCCGCTCGGGCTGATGCTCGTCTTCCTGCTGTTTCCCTTCTACTGGATGGCTGTGACCGCGTTCAAGCCGGACGCGGAAATGTACGATTACGAGAAGTTCAACCCCTTCCTGATCGCACAGCCGACGCTCGACCACTTCAGGAAGCTTCTCTTCGATACCGATTATCCAGCCTGGATGACCAATACGGTCATCGTCTCGGTGTCGTCGACCTGCATCTCGCTGTTCGCCAGCGTGTGCGCCGCCTATGCGATCGAAAGGCTGCGCTATACCGGCTCGCGCTATTTCGGCATGGCGATCTTCCTTGCCTATCTCGTGCCGCCCTCGATCCTGTTCATCCCGCTCGCGACCATCGTCTTCAAGCTAGGTCTCTTCGACGGCGACCTCGCCCTGATCCTGACCTACCCGACCTTCCTGATCCCGTTCTGCACCTGGCTGCTGATGGGATATTTCCGCACCATTCCCTACGAGCTCGAGGAGTGCGCCCTGATCGACGGGGCGAGCCGCCTGCAGATCCTGACCAAGATCACGCTGCCGCTCGCTATCCCGGGTCTGATCTCGGCGGGCATCTTCGCCTTCACGCTGTCGTGGAACGAATTCATCTATGCGCTGACCTTCATCTCGTCGTCCGAGAACAAGACCATACCGGTCGGCGCCATCACCGAGCTCGTCAACGGCGACGTCTATCATTGGGGTGCGCTGATGGCGGCGGCGCTCTTGGGCTCGGTTCCCGTCGTCGTGTTCTACTCGTTCTTCGTCGAGCACTACGTCTCCGCGATGACCGGGGCCGTGAAGGAGTAGCGCCGCGCCGGGGCCTTCAATGCGTCGTTGCACTAGGTCCCGGATCGGCGATGCACCGCTTCGCGCTGCTCGGTCCGGATCAACTCCGGGCCATGCATCCGGGACGACCGCAATGGAGTTGCCTCAATCCAGCTCGGTCATCCCGTGCGCACCGCAGCACGCAGCGATGCCGGGCAGACACGAGACCCAAGCGCCATCGGGAGATCGAGCATGTCGCTGGCACGCATCCGCACAGCCCTGAGGGAAGCGCCCGGCGCGGATGTGTAAACACCAGGCGTCCGACGATCCACACAACGACCTTCCACGATTCCCGGTGCTCGCCCCCCGCCTCGATTGACCCGCTCGCCGCACTCATAATAGCGTCGTTCCGCAGCGGGACCCGCCCGGCAAGGAGCACGCATGGCCGATCTGTCGAATATCCGCATCGATGGCGGACGCCTCTGGGATGCGCTCATGGAAATGGCGAAGATCGGCGCCACGCCCAAGGGCGGCTGCAAGCGCCTGACCTTGACCGATCTCGACCGGCAGGGGCGCGAGCTGTTCGCCTCCTGGTGCGAGGCCGCCGGACTGAGCCTCGCGGTCGACCGCATGGGCAACATGTTCGCGCGCCGGCCGGGAGCCGAGAACGGCTTGCCGCCGGTGATGATGGGCTCGCATCTCGACACCCAACCTACGGGCGGCAAGTTCGACGGCGTGCTCGGCGTGCTCGGCGCCTTGGAGGTGATGCGCTCGCTGAACGACCTCAAGATCAAGACCAAGCACCCGATCGAGATCGCCAATTGGACGAACGAGGAAGGCTCGCGCTTCGCTCCGGCGATGGTGTCCTCCGGCGTCTTCGCGGGCGTCTACACCGAGGAATTCGCCTATGCGCGCCAGGATCCCGAGGGCAAGAAGCTCGGCGACGAGCTCGTGCGCATCGGCTTCAAGGGCGAGGAGAAGGTCGGCGGACGCAAAATCCATGCCTTCTTCGAGTTGCATATCGAGCAAGGGCCGATCCTCGAGGCCGAGGATGTCCTGGTCGGCGTCGTGACGCATGGCCAGGGCCAGCGGTGGTACGAGATCAAGCTCACGGGCTTCGAGAGCCATGCGGGCTCGACCCCCATGCCGCGCCGCAAGGACGCGCTGCTCGGCGCGGCCCGCATCGTGGAGCTCGTCAACCGCACCGCTCTCGCCAAGGCGCCGCTCGCGGTCGGCACGGTCGGCATGCTCAATCCCTATCCGAATTCGCGCAACGTCATTCCTGGAGAGGTATTTCTGGCCTGCGAGTTCCGCCACCCGCAGGACGAGGTCCTCTCGGCGATGGACGCGGCCTTGCGCGAAGGCGTCGAGGCAATCACGAAGGGGATCGGCCTCACTTACGACCTCAAGCAGATCTTCTACTATCAACCGGTCGCCTTCGATCAGGCCTGCGTCTTGGCGGTGCGCCGCGCCGCCCAGCATTTCGGCTACACGCATCGCGACATCGTCTCGGGCGCGGGGCATGATGCTTGCTACATCGCCCGCGTGGCCCCGACCTCGATGATCTTCACGCCCTGCGTCGACGGGATCAGCCATAACGAGGCCGAGGACATCAAGCCCGATTGGGCGACGGCCGGCGCCAATGTGCTGATGCACGCCGTGCTCGAGAAGGCCGAGGTGGTGGGGTGAGGGTGTCGGGCACCACCCTTTCCGTCATGGCCGGGAGAAAGGCGCGGATGGCCGCACTTGTTGCGGCCATGACGGCGAGGGCTATGCATGAGCGGAGGTGAACGATGTCACTATTGATCAAGGGCGGCGAGATCGTCGCGGCCGACCGGACCTACAAGGCCGATATCCTCGTCGAAGGCGAGACCGTTAAGGCCATCGGCAGCGGCCTTGCGGCCGATAACACGATCGACGCCGCGGGCTGCTTCGTGATGCCCGGCGGCATCGACCCGCATACCCATCTCGAAATGCCGTTCATGGGCACGACCTCGGCCGACCATTATGAGAGCGGTACGAAAGCAGCGCTTTCCGGCGGCACCACCATGGTGGTCGATTTCTGCATCCCGGGTAACGGCCAACCCTTGCTCGAGGCCTGGGCTGATTGGGACAAGAAATCCAAGACCGCCTGCACTGACTACGCCTACCACATGTGCATCACCTATTGGTCGGACAAGGTGCGCCAGGAGATGGGGGCGGTGGTCAAGCGCGGCGTCACCACCTTCAAGCATTTCATGGCCTATAAGGGCGCACTGATGGTGAATGACGAGGAGCTGTTCGCCTCGTTCCGGCGCTGCGCCGAGCTCGGCGCCATGCCGCTGGTGCATGCCGAGAACGGCGATGTGGTGGCGGCGCTGCAGGCGAAGCTGCTCGCAGACGGCATCACCGGACCCGAGGGCCACGCCTGGTCGCGCCCGCCCGAGGTCGAGGGCGAGGCGGCAAACCGCGCCATCATGCTCGCCGACATGGCGGGCGTGCCGCTCTATATCGTGCATGTCTCCTGCATCGAGGCGCATGAGGCGATTGCACGCGCGAGAGCCCTGGGCAAGCGCGTCTATGGCGAGCCCTTGATCCAGCATCTGGTGCTCGACGAGAGCGAGTATCTCAACAAGGATTGGGACCATGCGGCAAGGCGCGTCATGTCGCCGCCCTTCCGCGACAAGCAGAACCAGGAGGATTTGTGGAACGGCCTGCGCGCCGGCTCGCTGCAGGTCGTGGCTACCGATCATTGCGCCTTCACGACCGAGCAGAAGCGCTTCGGCCGCAACGATTTCACCAGGATCCCCAACGGCACCGGCGGCCTCGAGGACCGCATGCCCGTGCTCTGGACCTATGGGGTCGGCACCGGCCGACTGACCATGAACGAATTCGTCGCCGCGACCTCGACCAATATCGCGCGCATCCTCAATCTCTATCCCAAGAAGGGAGCAATCCTGCCGGGCGCGGACGCCGATATCGTGGTCTGGGACCCTAAGGCCGGAAAGACCATATCGGCGAAGACGCAAATGTCGGCGATCGATTACAACGTCTTCGAAGGCATCAAGGTCGAGGGCTTGCCGCGCACCACCGTCTCGCGTGGCGAGGTCGTCTATGAGGGCGGACAGATGAGCGCCAAGCCCGGACGCGGGAAATTCGTGGCGCGCCAACCCTTCCCGGCCGCGGCGCAGGCGTTGTCCCAATGGAAGAAGCAGATCGCGGTCAAGAAGATCGCTCGCTGATGCTGACGGCCGCGCCGAGCAATGCTGTCGTGGCCGGCGAGGCGGCGGCGGCGCGCGTCATCGACATCGCCCGCCTGTCCCTGACCTTCGAAACCTCGGACGGGCCGATCGAGGCGCTTTCGGAGATCGACCTGGCAATCGAGCGCGGCGAGTTCGTCTCGCTCATCGGGCCGTCGGGATGTGGCAAGACCACGCTTTTGCGCGTGATCGCCGATCTCGAGACGGCGACGAGCGGCAAGATCATGGTCAACGGCCTGACGCCGCAACAGGCCCGCCTCAAGCGCGCCTATGGCTATGTGTTCCAGGCGCCGGCCCTCTATCCCTGGCGCAGCATCGCCAGAAATATCGCGCTGCCGCTCGAGATCATGGGATTTTCCAAGGCGGAGCGACAAGACCGGGTCGCCAGGAATCTCGACCTCGTCAACCTGACCGGGTTCGGCAAGCGATTCCCCTGGCAGTTGTCGGGCGGCATGCAGCAGCGCGCCTCGATCGCCCGGGCGCTCGCCTTCGACCCCGATCTCCTCTTGATGGACGAGCCCTTCGGCGCGCTCGACGAGATCGTGCGCGACAAGCTCAACGAGCAGTTGCTGGGGCTCTGGGACAAGACCCGAAAGACGGTCGTCTTCGTGACCCATTCGATCCCGGAAGCGGTGTTCCTGTCGACGAGAATCGTGGTCATGTCGCCGCGCCCCGGCCGCATCCACGACGTGATCGATTGCGGCCTTCCACGCGAGCGCACGCTCGAGATCCGCGAGACCAACAAGTTCCTGGAGATCGCCAACCGCGTGCGCCATGGGCTGCGCGAGGGCCATTCCTATGTCGACTGAGCGCACCGTGTCTTCCGGCGTCTTCGCCCGCCTCGCCATGGGAAACAGCTTCCCGATCCTCGTGGTCGTCGTCGCGATCGTGCTCGTCTGGTATGTCGCCGCCTTCTTCATGAACCTGCAATTGCAGCGCGACGCCTTCGAGAATGCCGGCGAGAGCTACTCGGTCTCGCGTCTCGTCGCCGGCACCATGAGCCAGGAGCGCCCCCGCCTCCCCGCCCCTCACCAGATCGTCGAGGAGCTCGACAAGACGGTGCTCGAGACGCCGCCTTCCTCGAAGCGCAGCCTCGTCTATCACGGCATGGTGACGCTCGAGGCGACGCTTGTGGGTTTCATCTCGGGCTCGGCGCTCGGCATGCTGCTCGCGGTGATGATCGTGCATGCGGCGAGCCTCGAGCGCAGCCTCATGCCCTGGATCATCGCCTCGCAGACGATCCCGATCATCGCTCTCGCGCCGATGATCGTCGTGATCATGAACCAGTTCGACGTGACCGGCGTCGTGCCCAAGGCCACGATCTCGGCTTATCTCTCCTTCTTCCCGGTCACGGTCGGCATGGTGAAGGGGTTGCGCTCGCCCGATCCGCTGCAGCTCGACCTGATGCGCACCTATTCGGCCTCGCGCCTTCAGACCTTCCTCAAGCTCAGGGCGCCTGCAAGCGTGCCCTTCCTGTTCGCGAGCTTGAAGGTCGCGGTCGCGGCGAGCCTCGTTGGCGCCGTGGTCGCCGAGATGACCAAGAGCGAGGATGGCGGCTTCGGCGCGAGGCTGCTCGCCGGCTCCTACTATGGGCAGACGATCCAGATCTGGGCGGCGCTGTTCGCCGCGGCCTTCTGTGCCTCGATGCTGGTGATGCTGGTCGGCCTCGTCGACCGCGCCGTCTCGAAGCGCATGGGCTATGCGCGATGAGACGCTTCGATCCGCTCGCGCTTCTCTGCGGCCTCGCGGCTCTCATCGCCTGCGCCGGCACGAGCTTCGGCCTCGCCGGGCCGCTCGACGCCGCCTTCGCTCTCGGCCTCGTCCTCCTGATCGCCAGCGCCATTGCGAGGCTCAGGCGGCGGGCCCGGCGTTTCGAGACCGTCCTGACGGCTGGCGGCACGATCCTTGCCGCATGGGCGCTCCTCTCGGCGCTGCCGACCGGAGCCGAGGGGCGTGCGAGCCTTCCCCTGGTCGCCGCGATGATCGCGGTCTGGCTCGGAGCCTGGCGCGTCGTGAACGCCATCATCGCCGCGACGCCGGCGCGCGGGGCGCTACGCATGGTCGCCAACCTCGCGGCGCCCGTGATCTTCGGCGCGACCCTGCTCTTCCTATGGGAATGCGTCACGCGCGGCTTTGGCGTGCCGCGCGTGATCCTGCCGCCTCCCTCGGCAATCGCTCACCGCTTCGCCTC
>JBIOEK010000080.1:0-10878 GCA_044445925.1 Hyphomicrobiales bacterium | reverse complement strand
TCACCCGCCACCCTACCGTCTCGATTGGCAAATCCGACGATTTCCTGGCGCGCTTTGGAGCCGCTTCTGAGTCCGAGCGCGCGGGCATGCTGCAAGCCCACATCCGCGCCGCCCTCGGCCTGGTCCTGGGTCTCGACGCCGATCACCTAATCGCGCCCGACGCGCCCTGGATGGATCTGGGCCTCGACTCCCTCATGATGGTCGAGGTCAAGAACCGCCTCGAGAAGTCGTTTGGACTGACGTTGCCGGTCGAACTGATGATGGCCGACGTGACCACCGAGGCCCTGGCCGCCCATGTGGCGGGCAAGCTGTGCGACCTCGCCGATCGGCCGGCCACCACCGCGGCCGCGTTGTCGACCCCGCCGCCGAACCTGGAGGAGGCAATGTGGGCGCAGATGCTCGAGCGCGTGCAGGCGATCCCGCAGGCCTTCAACACCGTCGATGATCAGCGTGGGCGCCAGGTGCTGATCGATGGGCGCTGGCGGGTAGACTTCGCCTCCTGCAACTATCTTGGCCTCGATCTCGAACCCGAGGTGATGGCGGCCATCGGTCCAGCGGTCGAAAAATGGGGAACACACCCTAGCTGGACCCGCGCTGTGGCCTCGCCCGCGCCCTACGCCGAGTTGGAGCGGGAGCTCGCCGAAATCCTGGTCGCGACGGACACCCTGGTCTTCCCGTCGATCTCGCTCCTGCACATGGGCGTTCTGCCGGTGCTGGCGGGGTTCGACGGGGTGATCCTCAAGGACGCCGCGGCCCATCACTCGATCCACGAAGCCTGCCTGAGGGCCCGATCCGAGGGCGTCGAATGGCTGGACTTCCGCCACAACAACCCGGCGGATCTGGCCGAGAAGCTCGCACGTTATCGGCCGGAGCGGACCAAGATCATCGTCACCGACGGCGCCTATTCCATGGGCGGCGCCTATCCGCCGCTGCCCGCCTACGTGCGCCTAGCCAAGGAACACAACGCCACAGTCTATATCGACGACGCCCATGGTTTCGGGATCCTCGGCGAACGGCCCGACGAGACCCAACCCTATGGCTATGGCGGCGGCGGCATCGTGCGGCGGTTCGGGCTCGGCTACGAGGCCGACCGGATCGTCTATGTCGCCGGTCTCTCCAAGGCTTTCTCGTCCTATGCGGCCTTCGTCACCTGCTCGGACCCCCAGATGAAGGCGCGGTTGCAGGCCTCGGGGCCTTACGTGTTCTCAGGTCCCACCTCGACCGCGAGTCTGGCGACAGCGCTCGCGGGCCTCAGGCTCAACCGAACGATCGGCGACGAACGGCGCGCCCGGATCCTGCGCCTGACCCGGCGGTTGGTGAAGGAAGCCAGCGTGCTTGGCTTCGAGGTCGACAATGAGGGCGATTTCCCGATCGTCGGCGTAGTGATGGGCCCGTGGGATCAAATGATGACGGCCTGCCGCATTCTTTGGGAGCACGACATCCTGGTCACACCGGCCACCTTCCCGGCGGTGCCGATGAACCGCAATCTCGTCCGCTTCTCGATCACCGCCGCCAACACCGAGGTCGAGGTGAGTCAGGCGATCGCCGCCCTGGCGGCGGTCCGGCGGGCGGTGGGCGACACGCCTGAGGTTTCGGCTCTGGGTCATGTCGAGGCGATGTCCGCCTGAGCCATGGCCGTGCGTAGGTTCCGGCGGACGGGCGACGCCGGCGCAAGCGAGCCGCGCCTGCGCCTTTTCTGCTTTCCCCACGCCGGGGCGGGCGCCGCGTCCTTTCGTACTTGGCCGGATCACCTTCCGGATGGGATCGAGGTCGCCTGCCCCTGTCTGCCCGGACGCGACGCTCGTGCTGGCGAGACGCCGTTGGCGCAGATGGCGCCGCTGGTTCGCGACCTGGCCGACCAGGTCGCAAACCTGCTCGATCGGTCCTATGCGCTCTACGGCCATAGCCTCGGCGCCTTCATCGCCTTCGACCTTGCCCACGAACTGGTGAAGCGGGGCGCACCCGAGCCGGCGCGTCTGATCGTTTCCGGACAGCGCGGCCCCAGGCTGCCTTACGGCCGGACACCGATCTTCCGGCTGCCGGACGATGAGTTCCTGGCCGGCGTTCGCCGCCGCCACAACGCCATCCCGGAGGCGATCCTCGCCGATCCGGCCATGAGGACCTATCTGACGCGGCTCCTGCGCGCCGACTTCACCCTGGTCGAGGCCTATCGCCACCCGGATGTGAGTCCGTTGAGCTGCACGATCACTGTCTACGGCGGGGTGGATGACCCGATGGTTCGGCGGGAGCAGCTTGAGGCCTGGACGCAGGAGACCGCCGGCGACTGCGCCATTCGGATGGTTCCCGGCGCTCACCTTTTCCCTCAGAGTCACCAGGCGGAACTGCTCGCGCTCATCAGCCGCGATCTGGAAGTCTGACGGAGATCAGGGGCGCTTCGAACCTCCGGCGGAAACCAGACCGCGGCCGCAGCCAGGCCACCCACGACCGAGAAGCGTCCGACCACTCGCCGCCCCGGTTCGGTTATGCGCCAGACCTCGAACGCGCCCTTCGCCTCGTCCAGCTCCACCCCGACGTCATGAAAGCCGAGGCGCCGGCCAGCCAGCGGATACTGGGCCTTGTAGTAGGCCTCCTTGGCGCAGAACATCGCTGCGGTGCTCGCCTGCCTCGCGCCGGGATCGAGTCGCGCCAGGTGACGAGCGATCTCGTCCGGCGAAAGGATGTACGGCTCGAGTTCGAAGCGAAAGCGCTCCACATCTTCCAGATCGATACCAAGGGCCGCGACGTGGCTCGAACGCGCCACAGCCACGGCAACATCGCGGGCGGAATGCGAGATTGACCCGGTGAAGCCCGCTGGCCAGCGCGGAACCCTGTCTTCGCCCGCGAGCAGAGGCGCGCTCGCGGCGCCCATCGCCTGGAGCAGGCGATGCGCGAGTGTGCGGCCGGCGGCAAACTCTTTCCGGCGGTTGCTCACTGCCGTTGCGATGCGGGCTTTCTCTTCCGGCGAGATCACGCCTTCAATCGCGTCGATGGCCCCTTCGGCGACCTCGGCGAACGACGGCAGCAAGCCGCGTACGATCCCGGTTGAAATGACTTCACCGGCCTGCGGTTCAACGCGCTTAGCCTGGTCACCGGCGAGCGCAAGCGCGCCGCCGCCTCGTTCGGGGTCTGGCACCGTCACCCCACCTTCGACACTTTGACCGTCGCGATCATCTCCATCCAAGAGGGGCCGGTAGGTCGCAAGTTTCGTTTCCAACGGCTCTGTCCAACTTGACCCGGCCGTAAACGGGCATAGGTCCGCGCCTCGCTGAAGCTGCTCGTTATCATGTCCACCCCAATTTGACAGCGGGCTTTCGGCTGCGAGGTTCACATTGCTCAGCCAAGGAAGCGCTGCCGCCGGAGCTTCTTAAGTTCCCGGCACGGGACATCAAGTCGAGGGAAGAGGTAGCGCGCCGGCGAATATCGGTTGTGAAGACAGCGGTGCCCAAGCAATGGATCGATGGCGATGTCAAATCGAGCAGGATGGCACTTTCGCAGACTACGCTCATTTGCAAATCTCACCCCTCTCTGCCATATACCGCCCCTTCGAACGAACCGCCCGGCTCACAAGGGCTGCCGTGGCGGTTCCGAACGCTCCCTTAAGAGCAGTTCCGGCCGGGCGAGGCTTCCTCCGCGAAGCGCGTCGCCGCAGGCCATACGGAAAGGACGCGAAATGCCCAAGCTGAAAACGAAATCGGGCGCCAAGAAGCGCTTCAAGATAACCGCGACCGGAAAGGTCGTTTCCGCCCAGGCCAATAAGCGCCACGGCATGATCAAGCGAACCCAGAAGCAGATCCGCAACCAGCGTGGCACGACCATCATGTCGGAGTCCGATGGACGCGTGATCCGTAAATATTTCCTGCCGAACGGCGTCTGAGCCGCGGCCGATCATTGCATTTTGGAGCTTGAACCATGGCCCGTGTGAAACGCGGCGTGACCTCTCACGCCAAGCACAAGAAGATCATCAAGGCGGCGAAGGGGTATTACGGCCGCCGCAAGAACACCATCCGCATCGCCAAGCAGGCGGTCGAGAAGGCGATGCAATACGCCTATCGCGATCGCAAGGTGCGCAAGCGCAAGTTTCGCGCCTTGTGGATCCTGCGGCTTAACGCGGCCGTGCGCGAGCAAGGCCTCACCTATAGCCGCTTCATCGACGGGCTCACCAAGGCCGGCATCGGGGTCGACCGCAAGGTGCTTGCCGATCTCGCCATGCATGAGCCTGCGGCCTTCAACGCCGTGGTCGAGAAGGCCAAGGCCGCCCTGCCGGCGGAGCTTCTGGCGGCGGCGTAACCCGATATTGACTCTGATTCGATCTCGCCCGGCGGCGGTAACCGCCGGGTGAAACCCGATCAGGCATGTTCTCCTCGTCCGCGCAAAGACGCGGGCGAAGGGAACGGGTTGCGTCATGTTGGACGGGTGGCTGAAAAGGGCGGATATCGAAGACACTGCACATCCGGCCCCGAGGCTCGGGCCGCATGCGGGCGTGTCGCGAATGAGCGAGCTCGGCCGCGCTCGCCAGGGTGTGGGGCAGAGGCTTTCGGGGATTTACCTCCCCGAGCTGCGCAAGGCGGCAGGCCTCGCCAGGCCCGCCCTTTTCGGCGCGGCGCTGCTTTTGGCTTGCGCCACGGCGTTGGCTCTGCTTCCCAGCCAGGGCGGCGCCAGCGCCCCCGACGAGCAATTGCCCGTGGCGCAGGCCGCTCCCGCCGCTCCCGAGAAGCCGGCCTGGCTGCCGATCATCCGCCCGCTGCACCTCTTCGCGCTGGAATCGCCCCAGCTCATCAAGGCGGCCGCGAATTACGACGCCATCCGAGCGACCGCGGGCGATGGCCGCGAGGACAGCCTCTCCTTCGGCTCGGCGGCCCGCATCGACGCCTTGTTCATGCGCCTATCCGTCTATCGCGCCGGCTCCGAAGCTTCCGATCCCGCCCCCTTCTTCGTCGATCTCTCGCGCCGCGCCGCCTTGGTCGGGCTCGCCGTCGCGAAAGCCACGCCGGGCGAGACGATGCGCAGCAAGTTCGGCGACATGGAAACCGCCGAGATGAAGCTCTCCATGAACGGCGTCGAGCGCGCTTGCCTCGCCTTCCGCCGCGCAGTCCCGGGCGAGAGCCTGCGGATCGGCGGCTGGTATTGCGCGCCCGCGGGCGCCTTCGCCGGGCGCGCCGGCCTGTCCTGCCTCGTGGACCGGCTGGCGCTCTTGAGCGCCGGCGAGGACCTTTTGCTGCGCGACGGCTTCGTTGCCGCCGAGCGGCGCCGCGGGACCTGCGGCAAGGCGCCGATGCTGGCTTCCTCCGCCGGCGGCACGACCCCGGCGCAGGACTTCAACCCGCCGAAGCTGCGCGGCATCAAGGCGCGCTGAACCTCGTGATGGGGCAGCCGGGCAGGCCTCTTCGGAGCCGTCCCGAATTTGGTGGAAGCGGCGACATCACCGAATGTTTATCTAAGGCGGCGATCCGGCTCTCGTCCGGCATCGGCCGTTTTCGGGCCTTAAGGCGTCAAGGCCGCTCCCGCCAGGGTGAAAATAAGGAGCACGTGCCTTTGACGTACCGGCCCATCCGGTTCAGAATGCCGGCTCACGGCATGGAATCGCTCGCGAGCCTAACAGGGGATAACTGAATGCGTGCCTCCTCGATCCTGGCAATCGCCATCCTGACGGCGGGGGCCCTGGCCTCGGCGCCGGCCGAGGCCGCGAGCCATCGCTATCGTTATCGCGCGCCGCTGCGTCCCCCGCTCGTCGTGCCCGTGGCGCCGCGCAGCTTCCTCGATCCCGGACCGATCGTGCCGGTCGGCTCGCTCTCTTCCTATGTCTACGTGTCGCAATATCCTTACAGCATGCCGTATTCGAATCGCCATTACGGCGAGCCGCCGCTTCCAAGCTATGGCGATGGCGGCAGGCCCCTGTTCGAGCGCCTCGATTTCGGGCCCTTGAGCGGTCCTTAAGGCTACTTCAAGACCTTTCGCAGCTCCGCGACCAGCGCATCGCCCATTCCGGCGGTGCCGATGGCGTTCGCGCCCGACGCCGCCAGGTCCTTGGTGCGCAGCCCGGAGGCCAGCACGTTGGCGATTGATTTCTCGAGCGCATCCGCCGCCTCGCCTAATCCCAGCGAATAGCGCAGGCACATGGCGAGCGAGCCCACCATGGCAACCGGATTGGCGAGACCCTTGCCCGCGATGTCGGGCGCGGAGCCGTGCACCGGCTCGTAGAGCGCCTTGCGCTTGCCGGTCTTCTGGTCCGGCGCTCCGAGTGAAGCCGATGGCAGCATGCCGAGCGAGCCCGTCAGCATGGCCGCCACATCGGAGAGCATGTCGCCGAACAAATTGTCGGTGACGATGACGTCGAATTGCTTCGGCTGGCGCACGAGCTGCATGCCGAGCGCGTCGGCGAGCTGGTGGCCCAGCTCGACATCGCCATATTCGGCCTTGTGCAGCGCCGCGACTGTATCGGGCCAGAGCACGCCGGATTTCAGCACATTGCGCTTACCCGAGGAGGTCACCGTGTTGCGGCGCTGGCGGGCGAGCTCGAAGGCGACGCGCGCGATGCGCTCGATCTCGTGGGTCGTGTAGACTTGCGTGTCGACGGCGCGCTTCTCGCCATTCTCGAGCGTGACGATCTCCTTGGGCTCGCCGAAATAGACGCCGCCCGTCAGCTCGCGCACGATCACGAGGTCGAGCCCCTCCACGAGCTCGCGCTTGAGCGAGGAGGCGTCCGCGATCGCCGGATAGCAGATGGCCGGACGCAGATTGGCGAACAAGGCGAGGTCCTTGCGCAGCCGCAAGAGGCCGGCCTCGGGGCGCACATCATAGCCGACCTTGTCCCATTTCGGCCCGCCCACCGCGCCGAACAGGATGGCATCGGCCTGCTTGGCGCGCGCCATCGCCTCCTCGGTGATCGCCACCTTATGGGCGTCGTAGGCCGAGCCGCCGACGAGGTCGCGCTCGGTCTCGAAGGAGGCGATCCCGATCTCGCCGAGCGCCTTGAGCGCCTTCTCGGCCTCGGCCATCACCTCGGGGCCGATGCCGTCCCCCGGCAGGAGAAGAAGCTTGTGGGTCATGGAGATCATCCGTCCGAATGAGGGAGAGGCTCGGGAACTGAGTGGCGGCGGATCACTAGCGGATCGGCTCGGCGGACGGCAAGCGCCGGTGAGGGCCGATCCGACAAGACGGCCGCTGCCGTCTCATTCGGCCTCCGCGAAGGCCTTGATCAGCCAATGCGCGATGGCGATCGGGGGCGGGCAGGCGACGCCGTCGGGATGCTGGCCCGCGAGCATCGAAATGATCTCCGAGCGGGTGAACCAGCGGGCATCCTCGATCTCCTGGGGATCGATGATGATTTCCTCGGTGAGCGCCTGCGCATGGCAGCCGATCATCAAGGACATGGGAAACGGCCAGGGCTGCGAGGCGAGATAAGTCACGCGTCCGCAGACGATGCCGGATTCCTCCTTGATCTCGCGCCGCACCGCGGCCTCGATCGTCTCGCCATGCTCGATGAAGCCCGCGAGCGCCGAATAGACGCGGCTCGCGAAGCGGGCGCTGCGGCCGAGGAGGCAGCGATCGCCCCGCACGGGGAGCATGATGGCGACCGGATCGGTGCGCGGGAAATGCTGTGCCTTGCAGCTTTGGCAGTCGCGACGGAAACCCGATACCGAGACGAGGCTGGGCTGGCCGCAATTGGCGCAGAAGCGGTGGCGCTGATGCCAGTTCATCAGCGCCTTCGCCTCGGCGAGGAGGCCGAGCTCGGGCGGCGCCACCAGCCCCTGCACCGCGATCGAGCGCAGGTCGATGGCGAGATTGCCGTCCTGCTTCAGCGCCTCGGCCCGGTCGGCGCCGATCAGGGTGGCGAAGACCGGCCGCTCCCCGTCGAGCCCCAGGAAGGCGCGTTCGAGCGCGGTCTCCCGAGCCGCGATCTCCGCCAGGGGAAACAGCGCCGTCATCGCCTCTTCCGTCATCGCCTCTTGCCGGCGTCGCAGGATCGGGGTGTCGCCGGCGATCAGCAGCGTCGCGGCCGCGGGGTCGGCCGCCCGCGCCGCCACGAACTCCTGATCCTCGCGGCGCTCCGAGAGGCGCTCGATGGGGTTGACGCCATAGCCGGTGCGGGAAGACAGCTCCGGAAAGCCGCCAGCGATGTCGTTCATGGGGTCGCCTGCCCTCCAATGAAGCCGCCGAAGACGAGGTCCGGCGCGCTGATATTATGGCGCGAGGGCACGAGGCGGCCCATCCAGGCCTTGCTCGCCATGGCGCTGCGAAAGCTCATGATCGGTTCCTCGAGCCAGCTCTTGGCGTCGGGAACCTTGAGCGCGATGCGCGCCGCGTCCGCATTGAACTCGGTCACGTACATCGAGCGCAACGCCGCGAAAGGCTGGCCCTCGATCGCCCGCTCGAAGCTCACCTCGAGCGCGATATGGTCGTCGTCGAGATCGGCGAGCCTCACATCGCCGCCGCCGCCTCCCGCGAAAGCAAGGTGGAAGGTCTTGGTCGCCGGGTCGAAGGCGATCTGCTTGATCTCGACGACGGGGCGCTCCTCCTGCTGCACCGGGCCGACCAGGAAGGATGAGCCATAGGCGATCCAAGGCAGGTTCGCGGGCGGCAAGGGGTGGATGCGCCACATGCCGTCGGTCGGGTAGAGCACGATCACCTGCTCGGCCTTGCCGCGCACGAACACCCAGAGCTGCACCATGTTCAGGTTATGCTCGACGCGGTCGCCGATGCTGAACGGCACGTCGCGGCGGCGCCAGTAATCGGAGAATTCATAGCCGGTCACCCAGAGGAAGGGCGATTCGTAGAAAGTGACGCGGCGCTCGGTCGGCGCCGGCACGTCGGCACCATGCGGGATGTCGCAATCAGCCCAATCGGGCTCGCTGCGTTCCCCGCTCACTGCCCCGATATAGGCCGGATGCGCGGCTTCGATGCGAAAGCGCCTGAG
Organism: Hyphomicrobiales bacterium; assembly: GCA_044445925.1. Classification (GTDB taxonomy): domain Bacteria; phylum Pseudomonadota; class Alphaproteobacteria; order Rhizobiales; family Beijerinckiaceae; genus GAS188. The sequence continues at coordinate 1,964 of JBIOEK010000080.1, read as the reverse complement.
CTCGCGCGACTGGAAGGTGACCGTGACATTGTCCTTCTCGGCGCAGATCTCGGGCTCGCTCGCATTCCTCACCTCGACCGCGAGCGGCGCGGGCTTGGTCTCGGCGGCCAGCGCCTTTGCCCCGAGGCTCGGCGCCGATAGGAAGGCGAGCAGGAGGGCGAGCCGGGCGAGCGCTGCGGGCAGCGTCGAAGGGCCGGAGGCGTCGGATCTGTACAAGGGGGTGGGGCATATCGAAGGAGCGGCGTTGCGCATGGCAAACGCCTAACACGAGGCGGGGCGTCGGTCACCCCGGAGCGTGGCCGCGCCAGAGCGTCGCATCGACACTCGTACACAAGTGCTCGCATATGGCTTGCGCGCGGGAAGATCGCGTCATACGCTCACCCCCATGAAGCAGACGGCAATCACCATCCGTCCGGCGGAAACGGGCGATGCCCAAGGCATCGAAGGCGTGCATGACGCCGCCTGGCGCGAGGCCTATCGAGGCATCATCCCGGGCGTCGAGCTCGAGCGCATGGTGGCGCGCCGCGGCGCCTCCTGGTGGCGCTCGGCCATAAGGCGAGGCGCGCGCATCAACGTCCTCGACCACCAGGACAAGATCGCCGGCTATGCGAGCTATGGGCGCAACCGCTCGCCTTGGCTGCTGCAGGAAGCGGAGATCTACGAGCTCTACCTCGCGCCGGAGTTCCAGGGCCTCGGCCTCGGCATGCGGCTGTTCCTCGCCACGCAGGCCAATGCGCGCGCGGCGGGCCTCAAAGGCGTGGCGGTCTGGGCCTTGAGCGGCAATGATCGCGCGCTCGCCTTCTACGCGAAGCTCGGCGGCCGCGTCCTGAAGCGCTCGACGGGCCGTTTCGGCAAATCCCTCTATGAGAGCGTGGCCTTCGGCTTCGACTGAAGGTCCTGCGGCTCTGGCATCCGGGGGCGCATCCCATGAGTCACGCCCCATGAGTCACGCTCAATGAATCTCGACGCCATCGCCATCGGTCGCGATCCGCCTTTCGAGGTCAATGTCGTCGTCGAGGTGCCGCTCGGGGGCGAGCCGATCAAATACGAGATGCACAAGGCCTCGGGCGCGCTGTTCGTCGATCGCTTCCTCTACACGCCGATGCGCTATCCGGGAAATTACGGCTTCATCCCCCATACGCTCTCCGATGACGGGGATCCTTGCGATGTGCTGGTTGCCAATACGCGCCCCATCATCCCGGGCGCGGTCATCAGCGTGCGACCGATCGGCGTCCTCAAGATGCGTGACGAGGCCGGCGGCGACGAGAAGATCGTCGCGGTACCGGCCCCCAAGCTCACCCAGCGCTATGACGGCATCTTGAACTACACCGACCTGCCCGCCATCACGGCCCGCCAGATCGAGCATTTCTTCACCCATTACAAGGATTTGGAGCCCGGAAAATGGGTCGAGCTGGTCGGCTGGGGCGACGCCGGCGAGGCGAGGCGGCTCATCGGCGAGGCGGCGGCGCGGGCACGTCCCGGCAGTTAAGGAGCAATGAACGACGGGCGCGAAATAATAAATCAAAGAATAGCCGGCGTTTACCCTACGCGCAATTTCCCCGAGCTGTTAAGAGACGATTCCCGAGACTGTGGCAGGATGCATCCGGTTCGAATTCAATCGGAGCTCGCTCATGTCTCCCAAGGACGTCATGGCGATTCTCACGAAGCTGGTGAAGAATCCCTATCACGACATCTATGAGAAGATGCCGGAATACGAACTCGCCTCGTGGAAATACGTGTTCGAGGCATCGATTGCCATGGGGGCCAGGAACCGCGAGAAGGTTCTGCGCCTGCGCGCCATCAACCGCACCCTGAAGGGCATCAAGGTCGAAAAGCTTTCGCGCCAAAAGGCTTCGCATCCCGAGGTTTCGCACGCCGCCTGACGGGAAGGCTATTCCGCCACCACCTTGTATTGGCTTGCGGGCTCGAGATGTGCCGATTTGTCGAGGCCGTTGAGCACCGCG
>JBIOEK010000079.1:0-10949 GCA_044445925.1 Hyphomicrobiales bacterium | reverse complement strand
TTCAGAATCAACATTCCTCAACATTCTCGGGGCCTAATGATTTCCGCGGATCGAGCGGTTTTTCCATGAAAAGTCAATATATTTCAGGGCGATAGGGTTGAAGCTCGCATTGTCCGGGCCGGCCCGGCACGCCTATCAGGCAACTGAAGCAATCAGCGTCGCAATCGCTGAAAACGCAGGTTTTTGCTGCCCGAATGTGAACAGGCCCTAGAGGGGGGACGGCTCCAGGGCGATCCTGGCTTTGGGCCCTCCCCCGCGCCTTCCATCCCCTTTGCCCCTTCGCCGGGGCACGGCGATGCCTGTCGCGAAGCCGGCGAGCGATGGTCGCTTCCTCTGGCGCGAGGGCGTGCGAGATGCTAGCCGACGCGCACCGGCGGGATTGGCCGGCCGCGCGTTGCCAACACGGTCGAATCGTGGAACCACACCAGTCCGCCGCGCAAGAGATCGATCCAGCAAGGGAACTCCAATGAGCCGCAATGTTCGCCTCGGCATCCTGTTAGGGCCGGCGTTGAGTTGTATTCTGACCGCGGCTCCGGCCGGGGCGCAGGATGAAATTCAACCCGAGGCGCTAGCCTATCACAAGGCTTGCCTCAACGATGCCTCGAGCAGCAAGAGCGTCATTCAAACCGGCGGTCGCTTTGTTTACACCTGCTGGGGTTCAGTTGCGGAGAGTTATTTCGATTATCTTGTGTCGAAGAATGCCGCACAAACTCTGGACAGACAACGGACCGGCACATATACCTTCAGAGCCATACCTCAGCTAGGTCGCTGCTGGCACAAGACCAATAACGCCGACAACACATCAGTCTATGGCTGCGCGATAAGTCTTGCCAAGCCGCTGAGTTGATGGCCCCGATCCGGGCCAGCGCCCCACCCGGCGGCCCGCATGGAAAATGCTCATCGAGGGCATCGCCGCTTGGCTGGCGCTCAACTTGCCGTTCCGCTAGGCTAGCCGGCCTGGCACGCACCTAGCCAACCCGGAGCAAATCGATGCACCTTTCAAATGAAAGCCTGGTCGTGATCCTGCTTGTCGGCCTCGTCGCTGGATGGTTGGCCGGGCAGATCGTTCAGGGTACGGGTCTTGGGCTGATCGGCGATCTTGTGATCGGCGTCCTCGGCGCTTTCGTCGGCGATTGGCTTTTGCCGCAATTGGGGATTCATCTCGGCACGGGAGTTGTCTCCGCAATCATCAACGCCACGATTGGGGCCATCGTGCTGCTGCTCATCGTCAGGCTCGTTCGAAATCGCGGCCAATGGCGTAGGCGGTGGTGGTGAAAGGCACAAATGCGGCTGGTGATGAACCTCGCCCGCGTCCCTAACTCATGGCTGCGGTGATCGGGAGCGCGGCCACGGAGCCGAGCCCTGCCATCCGCGCCACATAGTCGCCGATCGCGAGCGCGGAGGTGAGGCCCGGGGATTCGATGCCGTAGAGATTGATCAGACCCTCGATGCCATGAGCTTGCGGGCCCTGGATCATGAAATCGGCGGCGGCGTCGGCCGCCGGCAATTTCGGGCGAATGCCGGCATAGCCAGGCACCAGCGCTCCATCCGGAAGGCCCGGCCAATAGGTTCTGATCGCGGCATAGAACCGCTCTGCCCGCCCCGCGTCGACCGTGTAGTCGGGCCGCTCGACCCATTCGACATCGGGGCCGAACTTCGCCTGGCCGCCGAGATCGAGCGTCAGATGCACGCCGAGGCCTCCGGTCTCCGGCACGGGATAGATCAGATGCGTGAACGGCGCGCGCCCCGGCAAGGCGAAATAGTTGCCCTTGGCGTAGGAAAGCTTCGGGATGGTTTGGGGCGGCAGGCCGGCGATCGAAGCCGAGATGCTCTGCGCCTCGAGGCCCGCGCAATTGACGAGGAGCCGCGGCGCGAGCCTCGTGACATCGCCACCCGCCGTGACATCGATGATGATGCCGCTCGCATCGATCTTCCCGCCAGCGACCTTGGTGCCATAGGCGATCATGGCTCCTTCCGCCTGCGCATCCCCGAGCAACGCCAGCATGAAGCCGTGGCTGTCGAGGATGCCGGTCGAGGGCGAAAGCAGCGCGCCGCTGCAAGCGAGCGAGGGCTCGAGCGCCAGCGCCTCCTCGCGCGCCATGAGCCTGATGTCGTCGACGCCATTTCCTTGCGCCGCGGCGAGGATGCGCTCGAGGCCGCTTCGCTGCTCCTCGTTTGCCGCCACGATCAGCTTGCCGCAGCGGCGATAGGCGACGCCGTGGGCGTCGCAATAGGCATAGAGCGCCTTGCGGCCGGCGACGCACAGAAGCGCCTTCAGGGAGCCCTTCGGATAATAGATGCCGGCATGGATGACCTCGCTGTTGCGCGAGCTGATGCCGGTGCCGATCGCCGTCTCGGCTTCGAGGATGATCGTCTCGCGGCCGGCGAGCGCCAGGGCCCGCGCCACGGCGAGCCCGACGACGCCCGCCCCGATCACCACAGCATCGACTGTCTCGGCCACCAGGCTATTCCCATTTGCGGACTGTCTGGCCGAGGATGAGATAGTCTGTCAAACTCTCGCGGCGCGGCTGCGAGGTTCGGCCGCGGTCGAGACTCCCGGAAGATGGTGCCCAAACAGGCTCTTGGACCTCTCCCGTCGATGACGCTTGACGGGCGTTCGGCGAATTTCTAGCATTCGCTATCTGCGAACACTCATTCGGCATAGGCGAACGACGTGCATTCGAGCCTTTCTCGCGGCCTCGCGATCCTCGATCTCCTCGCCGAAACCCAGGAATGGGTTCCGCTGGGGGTGATCGCCCGTAATCTCGGGCTCTCGAAGTCGGGAGCGCACGGCCTTCTCGCGACGCTGGTGCGCTGCGGCCATGTCGAGCGCGGCGCCGCAGGCGTCTACAAATTGCGCGAGAGCGCGTTGCGCCTCGGCACCGGCATTTCGGCGAGGAGGCTCGTCGAGGCGGCCGACCCCGTCATGAGGCGGCTCGTCGGAAAGCTCAAGGACGGGGCCGTCCTCGGCATTCTGAACGGATTCGAGGTCGTCTATGTGCATCGGATCGAAGGCTCCCAGGCGGTGCGCGTCCATGCGGAGATCGGCGAAAGGATCAAGGCGCATTGCACCTCGACTGGCTTCGCGCTGCTCGCGTTCCAGGACGGGATGACGCTCGAGCGAATCATTCCCTCTCGCTTGCAGGCCTTCACGCCCGAGACGATCGTCGATCCCGGAAAGCTCAGCCTCGAGCTCGAGCGCACGCGGCGGCGCGGCTATTCGGTGAACCGCGGCGGCTGGAGGAGCGATGTCGGCGGCATAGCCGCCCCGATCATTGGCCGCGGCGGTCTGGCGGTGGCGGGACTGTGCATCGCGGTACCGCGCTATCGCTTGACGCGCGACTGGATCTCGCGCTCGGCGATCCCGCTCAAGGCGGCGGCCGCCGAGATCGCCGAAGCCCTCGACCTCGGAAGGGCCGAGGCAGCTCCGGCTACCGCGGCATGACGGCCGCCGCCCAGACATGGCGCATCGGCGTCGATATCGGCGGCACGTTCACCGATCTCGCGCTCAGCGCCGCATCGGGCGAGACGAAGGTCTTCAAGGTTCCGACGAACGTGCAGGACCCGAGCCGGGGCGCGCTCGACGCGGTGGCGCGGGCGGCCGCATGGCTCGGCATCTCGCCCGGCGATCTCTTGCGGCGATGCTCGCTGTTCGTGCACGGATCGACGATCGCCACGAACACGCTGCTCGAGGGCAAAGGCGCCAAGGTCGGTCTGTTGGCGACGGCCGGATTCCGCGATTCGCTCGAAATCAGGCGCGGCCGGCGCGACAATCCCTGGGACCACCGCACGCCCTATCCCGCGGTCCTCGTGCCCCGCTATCTGCGATGCCCGGTCCGCGAGAGGATCGATCGCTCGGGGCGCGAGGTCGATCCACCGGCGAACGAGGATGTGGACCAGGCCGTCGATATATTCCGCGAGGATGGCGTCGAGGCCGTGGCGATCTCGCTGTTCAACAGCTTTCTCAATCCGGCGCATGAGCGCGCCGTCGCGGAACGCGCCAGGGAGCGCGGGGTGGAGGGCGTCATCTCGCTCTCGAGCGACATCGCTCCGATCATGGGCGAGTATGAGCGAACCTCGACCGCCGTGCTCAATGCCTATGTCGCGCCGCGCACCTTGGCCTATCTGCGCGTGCTCGACGACAAGCTTGCCGAGCTCGGGCTGCCGACCCCGCTCATCCTGATCCAGAGCAACGGGGGAGCCGTCTCGGTGGCGGAGCTGCGCGATCGCTCGGCGAGCCTTCTCCTGTCGGGCCCGGCGGCTGGCGTCGGCGCGCTGCGCTACTACGCGGCGGCAATCGGTTCGGACGACCTCATCTCGATCGAGATCGGCGGCACGAGCTGCGATGTCATCTTGATGAGCGGCGGCAAGATCGCCTTCACCGAGCTTCTCGAGATCGGCGGCTATCATTGCGCCATCCCGTCCGTCGACGTGCACAGCATCGGCGCGGGGGGCGGCACGATCGCGCGCGTCGACAGCGCCGGCATGCTCCATATCGGGCCACAGGGCGCCGGAGCCCTGCCGGGGCCCGCCTGCTATGGACGAGGCGGCAGCGAAGCCACCATCACGGACGCCCAGGTGCTCTTGGGTCGGCTGGCGCCGGGCTCCTATGGAGACGGCTCGGTCCGCATGGTGGGCGATCTCGCCCGAGCGGCGATCGAGGAGCGCATCGCCAAGCCCCTCGGCCTGTCGGTCGAACGAGCCGCGGCCGGAATGATCGAGCTCATGGACCAGAAGCTGCTGCATGCGGTGCAGCGCGTGAGCACCGAGCGCGGTCACGCGCCTGAGCGCCTGACATTCGTTGCCGGCGGCGGTGCCGGCCCGCTGCACGCCACTTCGGTTGCGCGCGCGCTCGGTTGCCGGACCGTGTATGTCCCGAAATTGTCTGGCGCTTTCTGCGCCATCGGCATGCTCAACGCCGACCTGCGTCACGATTATCTGCGCGTGCATCTGCGGCGTTTCGACGAAGTCTCGCCGGACGCGATCGAGACGGAGTTCCGCGGCATCGAGGAGGAGGCCCTCGCGACGCTGTCGCGCGAGGGCTTCGAGCCTGATGCCGTGAAGCTGAAACGCTCGCTCGATATGCGCTATCTCGGCCAGCAATGGGATGTGACGGTCGAGATCGGGCACAAGCTCGATCATGCCGATGCGCGTCGCGCTTTCGAAGCGGATCATGATCGGCTCTTCGGGCATATCCAGCCGGGAGGCATCATCGAGATCACCAAGCTGCGCGTCGCGGCGATCGGACCCATCGCGCCGCTGACGCGCCCAGTCATGCCACGAGCCGATTCGCCCATCGAACCGCGCGCCACCCGCAGCATCTGGATCGACGAGGATGAGGGCTGGCAGGCCACGCGCGTATATTCCGGATCGGATTGCCGTCCGGGCCACGAGATTGCCGGGCCTGCGATCATCGCCGAGGAGACGACGACCATCCTCCTCGGCGCGCGCGACCGGCTCATGGTCGATCCGAGCGGCGACTACCGCATCGAGCTCGCGGGCTAGACCTCATGTCCCTGGCCGATCCGATCAAGCTTTCGCTTCTCCAGAACCGGCTGGATCACATCGCTCGCCAAATGGGGTGGGTGATGGTGCGCACATCGCGAAGCCCTATCTTCAATCAATCGCACGACTTCTCCTGCTTCATCACCGACGGAGCCGGCACCTTGGTGTCGCAGGCCGACGGCATCCCGATCCACACGGGCGGCGGCGGCTTTGCGGTGCGCGCCCTCATCGCAGCCTTCGCGGGAAGGACCTCGACAGGAAGAATCTCGGAAGGCGACGCATTCCTCCTGAACGATCCCTATGTGGCCGGAGGCAATCACCTGCCCGACTGGGTGATCGCACGGCCCGTCTTTGCAAGGGACAGGCTCGTTGCCTTCACCTGCAACCGCGCGCACCAATCCGATATCGGGGGCGGTGCCGCGGGAACCTACAACACGGAGGCGACGGAGATCTTTCACGAAGGCATAAGGTTGCCTCCGATGAAGCTCGTGGAGGGTGGCGTCGTGCGCGAGGATGTTTGGCGCATGTTGCTGCTCAACACGCGCTGCCCGGAGCTCCTCGACGGCGATCTGCGGGCCATGCTCGGGGCGACGCAGGTGGGCGCGCGAGAAATCGAGCGCACCGTGCAAGATACCGGGCCGGCCCAAACGGTCGCCCTCTTCGAGGACATTCTCGATCACGCCGATCGGCGGATGCGCGAGGCGATCGCGCGCCTTCCCGACGGCGTCTACGAGGCGCAGGAGCACTACGAGACGGATTGCTTCGTCGAGCGAAAGATTTGCCTGAAGCTCACCCTCACCAAGAGGGGCGACAGCATCCATGTGGATTTCACCGGCACCGATCCGCAGATCCGCGGCTTCAAGAATTCCTCGCTCGCCAACACCTATTCGGCCGTCTATGCGGCTGTCAGCTCGTTCTTCGACAGCGATCTTCCCCGCAACGAGGGCACCTTCCGGGCAATCGAGATCCTGGCGCCGGAAGGCACGCTGGTGAACGCCAGGCCGCCGGCGCCGCTGACGATGTGCACCGTATTCCCGGCCCATGAGATCATGCACATGGTCTGGTGGGCGCTCGGTCAGGCGGACGAGGACAGAGCCATCGCTGGCTGGGGCAAGAGCGTGTTTCCCGTGACCTCCGGACTTTCGGACCGAGGCATGACCTGGGTCATGTACAATTGGGGTGGCGGTTCCGGCGCCGGCGCCGTCCTCGGGCGCGACGGCTTCAACCAGATGGGGCCGATGGTGACGCTTGGAGGGCTCGTCATTCCGAACGCCGAGACCTACGAGCAGCTTTATCCCGTCACCGTTCACCGGCATGAATTCCATATCGATGGGGGTGGGCTTGGCCGATTCCGGGGAGGAAGCGGAATCTGCTTCGATGCCGATATCCTCACCGAAGCGCAATATTCGCTGCGCGGGGAAGGCATCGCTCGACCGACCGGCCTCGGCGTTGCGGGCGCGGGTGCCGGCGCGCAAGGCCGAATGGAGCTCACGGAAAGCGGCAGGGCACCCGTGAATAGGCCAGCCTATGCGGTGCTGTCGCTTGGCCCAGCGCACCTCTCCATCACCTCGCCGGGCGGGGGCGGATTCGGCGATCCCTTCGAGCGCGACCTCGACGCCGTCTTGCGCGATGTCCGCGATGGCATCGTCAGTCCGGAGGCGGCCGAGCGTGACTACGGCGTCGTCATCTGCGCCGACGGAAAGCACGTCGATCCACGAGCCACCCAGGAACGCCGGCGCGCGCCGCCCAGCCTCGCTCCCGCGCAGAGGGGCGGCCGGCGCGAACCCGCATCCGCGGCCTCGCCATCTACGTCCTCGCCGGACCGCACCGGCGAGCCATGCCTGACACACATCGCAGCGGAGAGTTGATATGATGATCACCACCCAACCCAGCGCTTCCCGCCGTCGCCGCTCGTCCTCGATTGTCCTGGTTCCGGCGCTCATGGCCTTGCTCGCGCAAGGCGGCGATCCGGCCCGGGCGGCCGATCCCGCCAAGATCCGCGTCATGACCTATAACGGCGCCTACACATCTATGCCCGTGCATGTCGCCAACGACATGGGCTTCTACGCCAAATATAATCTCGACGCCGAGCTCGTCGTCATGAACTCGGGGCCCGCCGGTGTCGCCGCTCTATTGGGCGGCAGCCTCGACTTCATCGAGCCGCCGACGGACCAGATCATCGAGAACAGCATTCGCGGAACCGACCTCAAGCTCGTGGTCGGCAACGAGAACCGGAATTTCTATGTCCTGATCGGATCAGGCAGCCAGAGCTTTCCGCATGCCGCGGAAGGCTATCCGGCCGTGATGAAGGATCTGAAGGGGATGCAGATCGGGGTCAACGCGCTGGGCGCTACGACGCATCTCATGAGCAACGCCCTGCTGAAGGGCGCCGGCATGACGCCGGACGACGTGAACTACGTCGCCGACGGATCGGCGACGACCGCTCTCGCGGCCTGGCAGGCAAAGCGCGTCGACGTGCAGATGGCGTTCACGCCCTTCCCCGAGATCGTCGAGGCCCTCGGCAACGGACGTCCGCTGATCGACTTCAGCAAGGGCCAGGGACCGAAGGAGCTTCAGGATCTCGGCGGCGCCTTCGAAGGCTTCTCGGCCAAGGGCTCCTTCATCAAGGAGCACCCCGAGATCGTCGACGACTTCATCAAGGCCCATACGGACGCCATCGCCTGGATGAAGGACAAGGCGAACCATGAAAAGCTCGTCGCCATCGTCAACACCTATGTGAATGTCGCGGTCATACCCGAGGAGAAGCGCAAGGAGACGGTCGAGAAGATGATCGAGAATTATTCGAGCTATCTCGGCGTGAGCGTCGATCGCGCCTCGATCGAGGCCTGGAACCGCTATCTCCTCGACAACAAGCTGATCGACCATCCGGTCAAGGCCACGGATATGGTCTACGCCGGCGCTCCGAAACCCTGAGATGAGCCGTGGCGCAAGGCGACAGCTCGGGAGGTATCGTCTTTCGCGATGTGAGCCATGTCTATCAAGGCGCGCATGGGCCGATCACCGTGCTCGACCGCATTTCGCTTGTCATCAAGAAAGGCGAGTTCCTGGCCCTCGTCGGCCCGAGCGGCTGCGGCAAGACGACGATCCTCGACCTCATGAGCGGTCTCGTGCGACTGCAGAGCGGCACTGCGGTCGTCGGGGCTCGCCCGCCGGCGGAAGGCCGTCCGGACACTGCCCGCATGTTCGCGCGCGATGCCCTCCTGCCCTGGCGGACCGCCTTCGGCAATGTCGCCTTCGCGCTCGACAGCCGCCCGGGCGCTGCCGCCGGCCGGCACAAGATCGAGCCGCTGCTCAACGAGGTCGGGCTTGCGGGCTTCGAGCAGAGCTACCCAAGGCAGCTCTCCCAGGGAATGCGCCAGAGGGTTGCCCTGGCGCGCACCTTTGCGCTCGAGAGCGACTTCATCTTTCTCGACGAGCCGTTCGGGGCGCTCGATGCGCAAACGAAGCTCGTCTTGCAGGACAAGCTGTTGGAGCTTTGGGAGCGCATCCGCAGCACGGTCGTGCTCGTCAGCCATGACCTCGCCGAGGCGATCGCGCTCGCCGACCGGGTGATGGTGATGTCCGGCCGGCCCGGCCGCATCATCGCCGATCTGCAAATCGACATCGCACGCCCACGCTCCGTCCGCGCGCTCCAGAAGATGCGGGCCTATCACGACCTCTACGCGCAGCTCTGGAATGAGCTCGAACGCGCCGCCTCTCCCGGCGGAAACGGCTCGGCACCGGAGGGCGACGCATGAGCGAGGCCGCCGACGCCGTTCGAGCAAGGGGAGCCATGACGCGGCCCGAGGGATCCATCTCGCCTCTCCTCATCCTCGGACGCGCGCTCCTGCTCCTCGCCATTCTCGCGCTGTGGGAGGCTTTCGCGCGCGCCGGCGTCTTCCCCGCGGCCTTCATCGGCCAACCGAGCGTCTTCCTGCCGCTGCTGGCGAGGAAGATCGCCGACGGCAGCATCTTCCCGCCCATCGTGGATACGCTGCTCGCGACCCTGATCGCCTTCGTGCTCGGCGGCATTCTGGCGCTCTTGAGCGCCTTGCTGCTCACCGTGGTGCCGGCCTTGCGTCAATTGGCGGAGCCCTATCTCGACGCGCTCAACTCGCTGCCCCGAGTGGCGCTCGTCCCGTTGTTCATCGTCTGGTTCGGGCTCGGCCTCACCTCGAAGGTCGTTTCCGGGATTTCGCTGATGTATTTCATCCTGCTCTACTCGACGCTCGCGGGCGCCCAGTCGGTCGATCCGGACCATCGCCTGCTGGCGCGCAGCCTCGGCCTGCCCGGGGCCAAGATTTTCGCGCAGATCGTCATTCCGACGGCCGTCCCGGCGATCTTCGCGGGCTTGCGGCTCGGCCTCGTCTACACTTTGCTCGGCGTGGTGACGGCCGAGCTCATCGCCGGCGGCAAGGGGCTCGGCAGCCTGGTGAGCTACTACTCGAACACCTTCGACGCCAATGGCGTGTTCGTCGTCCTGCTCGTGCTCGTCATCATCTCGTCGATCTTGTCGAACGCCATGAGCCGCATCGAGCGGCGGCTGACCTTCTGGCAGCGGTGAGGCTGCATCGGACTGAACGAAGAGCGAGGAGAATTGCGAGATGATTGGCTTTGGGAACGCCGGCCGCGTACGCGGCGAGGTCATGGACGAGCTCAAGTGCATGCACGAGAAGGACGTCGACTGGCGCGCCGGCCGCCTGCCGCTCTACGTCTTCAGCGCCACCGAGGAGGTACGCGCGCTCGGGCAAGCGGCATTCAACGAGTTCTTCACGGAAAACGCGCTCGGCGCGCGCCGCGCCTTCCCGAGCCTCGAGCGCATGGAGAACGAAGTGATCGCCATGGGACTCGACCTCTTCCATGGGGGGGATGGCGGTAAAGGCAACATGACCTCCGGCGGCACCGAAAGCATCGTGATGGCGGTAAAGGCTTGTCGCGACTGGAGCCGCAAGCAACGCGCCGATGCCACTTTCCGCGGCAACATCGTCCTGCCCGACTCAGGCCATCCGGCCTTCGAGAAGGCAGCCGCCATGATGGACCTCGAGATCCATCGGGTCCCCTTGGCGGCGGGTTTCCTCGCCGATGCCGCGGCCATGGCGGAAGCGGTGGACGCAAAGACCATGATGATGGTCGGTTCCGCGCCCTCATTCTCCTTCGGCACGATCGACCCGATCGCCGAGCTTGCCGACCTTGCCCGCGAGCGCGGCATCTGGCTGCATGTCGATGCCTGCGTCGGGGGCTGGCTGGCGCCCTTCGTGGCCGATCTCGGATACCCTGTTCCGCAGTTCGATTTCGCGGTGCAAGGAGTGATGTCGCTTTCGGCCGACCTGCACAAATTCGGCTTTTGCCCGAAGCCCGCCTCGACCCTCTTCTATCGCGACGCCACATTGCAGGCTTTTCAGGAGTTCTCCTTCGACTCCTGGCCGAGCGGGCGCTTCTCGACG
>JBIOEK010000078.1:0-10970 GCA_044445925.1 Hyphomicrobiales bacterium | reverse complement strand
GGTGATGGGCATCGGCTCGGGCGGCAATTACGCGCTCGCCGCCGCCCGCGCCCTGATGGATGTCGAGCCCGATGCCGAGGCCATCGTGCGCAAGGCGCTCGGCATCGCCTCCGAAATCTGCGTCTACACCAACGCCAATGTCGTCATCGAGAGCCTCGCATGCTGATCGATGCCGCAGCCGCCATGGCGATCATCCTTGCCGCCGCGGCGATCGCCTATCTCGGCCTGTCCTATGACGTAGCCTCGAGCGGCCTCGCGCTGCTGGCTTTTGCCGTCGCCCTGTCGGAGCTCATGCTGCGGCGGCGAATGCCCGGACGCCCGAGCTTCAAGATCGCGGGTTTCGTGCTGGCGCTTATCGCTTCGTTCGCCTGCGCCGTGCTCGGGCATCTCGCGGTGCTATGGATCGCGGCTTTCGATGGAGCGCCCGATATCGCGCGCCAATTCTTCGCGCCGCTGACGGCCGGCGCCATCTGCGCCTCGATCGGCGCGCTCGCCCATCGCGCCCGCTATCGCGTTCGCTTCAGCTTCGTCATCGCGCTCGCTTGCGGGCTCTACGCGGTCTTCGGCCTGCTGAAGCTCGGCCTCGGCAATGCGTGGCTGCGCGCGTAAGGCGTGATATGCGTGAGGTTCTCCATCCGGTGAGCGCATGGCCCGCCTGCTGAAATCCCGATCGGCGAGGATCGGCGGACGGCAAGGCGAGAGCGGCAGCCTGCGCGTCGGCGGCCGCGAAGCCGTCATGCGCGGCATGAAGACGCGCTTCTGGGACGATTTCAGCCATCGCAGCATGACGGCGTCCTGGCCGGCTTTCGTTGCCGGCGCCGCCATCGTCTTCCTGTTGCTGAACGCCCTCTTCGCTCTCGCCTATTATCTCGGCGATGACCCGGTCGCCAACGTGCCGGCGGGGTCCTTCCTCCATGATCTCTATTTCAGCATCGAGACGATCTCGACCGTCGGCTATGGCGACTTGCACCCGCAAACGCATTATGGGCATGTTGTGGCGAGCCTCGAGATGTTCACCGGCCTTTTCTATGCGGGCGTGCTCACAGGGCTGATCTTTGCCCGCTTCGCGCGCCCGCGGGCTCGCGTGCTGTTTGCCGGCAAGCTGGTGGTTGCGCGGCACGAAGGCTCGCTTACCTTGATGATCCGCATGGCCAATGAGCGCCAAAACACCATCAGCAACGCCTCGGCGAAGCTCTGGCTGATCCGCGCCGCCGACGCTGATGGCCAGTATTTCAGATCCATCACCGAGCTGCCGCTGTTGCGGCGGGAAAGCCCGGTCTTCATGCTGAGCTGGACGATCTTCCATCGTATCGACGAGGCGAGCCCGTTATCGGCCCTTGCGCCCGGCGACTATGCCCGCCTGAATGCGAGCTTCGTCGTCATCATCGACGGGTTCGACGAAAGCTCGGCACAGATGATCCGGGCACGCTACGAATATTCCCATGCCGATCTGCGCTTTGGGGAGCGCTATGTCGATATACTGGCCCAGGCCGAGGATGGCCGGATGACGCTCGACTACGGGAAGTTCCACGACACCGAACCGCAGGCGAGCTGAGACTTTACGAAGCGTCATGGCCGCACTACGCAACGAATGATGAAATCCTAGCGGTCGTCCATCCGCTCGAAAATGGCCTCAAACAATCCAATCCGCGAAGGCCTGTTCATGACCACCTTCTCCCCGCGCGAAATCGTCTCCGAGCTCGACCGCTTCATCGTCGGCCAGAACGCCGCCAAGCGCGCCGTCGCCATCGCGCTGCGCAATCGCTGGCGGCGCCAGCAGCTCGAAGGGACGATGCGCGAGGAGGTGCTGCCCAAGAACATCTTGATGATCGGGCCGACCGGCTGCGGCAAGACCGAGATCGCGCGCCGTCTGGCGCGGCTCGCCGGCGCCCCCTTCCTCAAGGTCGAGGCCACCAAGTTCACCGAGGTCGGCTATGTCGGGCGCGACGTCGAGCAGATCGTGCGCGACCTCGTCGAGATCGGCATCTCGCTGGTGCGCGAGGAGAAGCGCCGCTCCGTCAACGCCAAGGCCGAGCTCGCGGCGGAAGAGCGCCTGCTCGACGCGCTGGTCGGCAAGAATGCCAGCGCCACGACACGCGACTCCTTCCGCAAGCGGCTGCGCGAGGGCGAGCTCGACGACAAGGATGTCGAGCTCGAGGTGAGCTCGGGCACGACCGGCATGCCGATGTTCGAGCTGCCGGGCATGCCGGGCGCCTCGGTCGGCGCGATCTCGATCGGGGACATGTTCGGCAAGGCCTTCGGCCAGCGCAGCAAGACGCGGCGCGTCCCGGTCAAGGAAGGAAGGGGCTTGATGATCGCCGATGAGAGCGACAAGCTCCTCGACAACGACGCCGTGATCCAGGAGGCGTTGCGCGAGGTCGAGAACAACGGCATCGTGTTCCTCGACGAGATCGACAAGATCTGCGCCCGCGAGGGGCGCGGCGGGGGCGATGTCAGCCGCGAAGGCGTGCAGCGCGACCTTTTGCCGCTTATCGAGGGCACCACCGTCGCCACCAAGCACGGCACCGTGAAGACCGACCATATCCTATTCATCGCCTCCGGCGCTTTCCACGTGTCGAAACCCTCCGATCTCCTGCCCGAATTGCAGGGGAGGCTGCCGATCCGCGTGGAATTGTCGCCGCTCGTCGAGGCCGATTTCGTGCGCATCCTCACCGAAACCGAGGCGAGCTTGATCAAGCAATCGGTGGCGCTCCTGGCGACCGAGGGGGTGAGCCTCGCCTTCTCGGAGGATTCCATCTCGGCCATCGCGCGCTTTGCCTTCGAGGTGAACTCCTCGGTCGAGAATATCGGGGCGCGACGCTTGCAGACCATCATCGAGCGGGTGCTCGACGACATCTCCTTCACGGCGCCCGACCATTCCGGCGAGACCTTCACGATCGACGCCGACTATGTCCGCGAGCGCGTCGCCGATCTCGCCAAGGATTCGGATGCGAGCCGCTTCGTGCTGTAGAGCAGAAACCCGATCGGCTTGACCCCAGATCGGCTTGACCCAAGCCAACCTCGTCCGCCGGGGTTCGCGATCGCCGGCAGTTTCGACACGCTTTCCGCCTGAGCCTCGGTTGGCCTGACATCCCGGCGTGAAACGCATTCAAAAGATCGTGCTTCCCACCCCGGCACCTAGCCAAATGGGGAGCTTGGCACCCGCATTCCTTATGCTAATTTCACATGATGGACTGGGGCGCTGCGGGCGGGCTTTGCTTCTAAAGTAGCCCGGACAGAGCAAGTTGCGCCACCGCCTGTGTACGGCTGCGCGCATCAAGCTTGTGCCGTGCCCGGTCTACGTGGAATTTCACGGTCGCTGCGGAGATCGACAAGATCATGCCGATCTCCCAATCGGTCTTGCCGGCGGCAACCCAGCGCAAGCATTCGAGCTCACGAGCGCCAAGCGACTGGCTTGGATTATTCACCGGGAAGCGGTGGATCAGCGCAAGGCAGCGCTCATGAGCAAGGAGTGCGATCATGTAGAGTCGCATTCGCTCATCGGGGCCGAGATTGAGGTCCCGCTCGGGACTGCCCATGCTCACGGTGGCGAAATAGCCGGACGGGCCGTGCACGGGCACCACGAATCCGTTGTTCCAGCCCCAATCGGCCGCCGTATCCAAGACCTCCCGCTCGCCGGCCGTAAGCGGCCTTTCCTGTTCGGCATCGAGCCAGGTGAAGGGCGCAATGCGCCGGACGGCTTCACGAAAAACTGAGCTCTTGGCGGCGAAATTCCTTTCGTCGCTGAGCTTCGCCCAGTCTTCCGACCAATCGCGAAACAATATGCGCGACTTGCGCCCCTCGCCGCTCGGCACCATGGCCCGGCAAGCCGATGAGGTGAAGCCGTGCCGCGCGACTTCCCGTCGGAAAGCCTCGCCCGCGCTGTCTGGCGTCGCGCAATTGGCGATTATTTGGGCAAACTCAGCGAGCATGAGATCCCCGTTGCCCCATTGCAATCGCGCTATGTTACCGGCTTGCGCGAAGCGGGGCAATCGCGTGTCGCCACTTGTGTTGCTACTCGGGCGCGAGAGCGCTTGGCACTTGGAGAGGGAAGAAACGCCCAACTTCCTTCGGGGCTCATGACCTCAGCGGATGCACATGGGCGCACCGGTTCGGAATCACGCTCTAGGCCCGTAGGAAAACCAGCCCCGTCTTGCCGAAATAGTTCCACGTCTCGTCGCGTTTCGAGACCTCGCGAAACAGGGACATATTGTCGAAGAGACTGTAGCCCTTCCCCTGCATCTTCTCGATCCAGTATTCGGCGGGCTGGCAGTTCACGTGGTGATGGCCGTCTTGGTTCGGGACCGCATGGGTCATCGCCACGACGCGCCCGTTGGACAACGTATCGATGTAGTTCTGCACCTTTTCGGGAAGGACGTGCTCGGCAACCTCGCACGACCACACGAGATCGACGGGCATATAGTAGGGCCCCGAAAGGATATCGTGCAACGCGATCGGCGCCACGGCCCGCTCCACATTCGCGCGAAGTCCGTCGATGCCGTGCGAGAAGAGCCCAAGCCGGTGAAAGAACCAAACGGCGTGCCCCTCCCCGCAGCCAACGTCGAGCACCGATTTGACCGCGAAGATCTCCGTCAGGTAGCGCCAAAGCAGCGGGTGCCAGGTGTGAGCATCGCCATGTCGGAAGTTGCCGCCAAGATCAGGGCGATTTGCGTCGGTGACGTACATGGTTCTCCCTGGGCCCCACGGATGGACCGGGTGCGCAGTCCGCGCGCATGCCGGCGCTTTCCTTCAGACCCTAGCCCATCGCTTCGGCACGAAAAAGCCCCGCGCTCCTTTCGCAGGCGGGACCAGGCTTTCCCGCGGGGACCTACCCAAATAGGGAGGTCAGCACTGGCACGCATCATGGTAAAATCACATGATGTGGCGTGGGTAGACTTGATGTGGCGTGGGTAGACTTACCGACGAGCGCACAAGTCGGAGAGCATGCTGCGTCGTCGTATCTGGTGTGTGCGAAACATGGGATCCGTGCCGAGGAGGACGACTTGATGACAGGTTCAGAGGACACCTGTACCGGCGCGCCAAGATTCTCGGGCGGCGCAGCTACGAATGATGTCTGCCGGAAGGTCTATGAGACGCCGGAGTTCGTGAGGATCGAGACCGCAAAGAAGTTGCTGCGCGGACCGACCTATTCCGCATGTTATTATGATTATGGAGCTGGGTATTCGAACTACGATCAGGGGCGCGGCTCGCGTTGCTGACCGCTTGATCGGTGGACGAGCCGGGTGAGCAATGAGCCCTGGATTCGCGTTGTTCGCTCGGAAGGGCTGCCTGGACATAGGGGCGCGCCCAGCGTCTCATTCAAGACCATCGCGACTTCTGACCTGGGCTCGAGGGGACGGGGAAGGCGCGCTGTTGCTCGGGCGCCTGCACTATGTCGAGGAATATTGTGCTCGCTTGGCGGACCCACGGGTAGGGCCCGGTTCCTCCCACGCCGCGGTTGCGTTGGCAGGCTATCACGCCGAGGGTGTTGCCGCGCTCGAGCGCCTCGAGGGCGAGTTCAGCCTGCTCGTTTGGAACCTCAAGAGCCGGGTCGTCCTGGCCATGCGGGATCCGCTGGGTGCCTATCCGCTGTTTTGGTGCGAACAGGCCGGCAATGTGGCTGTCAGTACGCGCACGCGTCCACTCGTCGAATTCCTGCCGGACGCCAAGCTCGACGTCGAGTTTCTCGCCGACTATCTCACGCGGCCAATCCCTGCGATGCAGGAGCCGGCGTCGGAAGCCTGCAGCTACCGGGGCGTGCGCCGCGTCCTGCCGGGTACGATCGTAACCTTGCGTCTGTCCGATGGCGAAGTGACGCGCAGCCGTCACTGGCGCTGGCCTGAGCTCGTCGTCGACCCCGCTTCCGATCAGACCAACGAGATCGCCGAACAGGTGGAACCCCTGTTCCGCCAGGCGGTGCGCGAACGAATCGATGGGCCGACCGCCTCACATCTTTCCGGCGGCATGGATTCGACTTCGGTCGCCCTCATCGCGCGGAACCTTATGCAGGCGGGCTCGGGCGAGACCCTCCACGCGCTTTCGCTGGTCTATGATCGCCTGCCCTCGCTCAGCGGCGAGACCCGCTATGTGCATGCCGCCCTGCGGGGGCAGCCGGGCATCACTCCCCATTTCGTGCGCGGCGATGAGCTCCTGGCCTATGACAGTTTCGTTACCGCGCCCATTCTTGACGAGCCTTCGCCCCAGCTCTTCGATCTCGCGAAAGACCTGGCGCTATTCGCTGCGGCCGAGGCCGCCGGCGTCGAGACGGTGCTCACGGGAGATGGCGGCGACGAACTGTTGGATATTCCCCCGTTTGTCATAGCGGACCTGCTGCGACGCGGCCGACTGCGAGCGGCATGGCTGGAGAGCGTACGCCGGGCGCGCGCGTTCAACACCGACGCCTGGCCGATATTCTACAGGTACGGGCTGGAGCACGCCATCCCGCCCGGCCTTCGCGCCGGCCCACGCGCGCTGCTGGCGCGCGGCCTTGTCGGCTGGCGCGGCCAAGGCGTGGGAACCCTGCCTCCTTGGATCCGGCGCAGTTTCGCGCGCAAGCATGATCTGCGCGGCCGCAGCCTGCATCAATTCAAGTCATGCTATCAATCGACGCGCCATGTTGGCCTATCGATGGCTCTGGCGGGGATTCAGTATCGAACCGGCGAGTGCCGCCGCTGGGCGTTGGCCGGCCCACGCGGAATGGGGTTTTCGCAACCTTTTCTCGATGCGCGGCTGCTGCGTCTCGGCCTCGGCATTCAGCTCCGCTACCGTCAAGAACCCGGCCAGCAAAAGCCCCTGCTCGCTCATGCCATGCGGGATGTGCTGCCGGCCGAGATCCGCACGCGGCGCGCCAAAGGACATTTCAATGAAGTCTACTACAGGGGGGTCGCTCGGCATCGGCCCGCTCTCGAGGAGCTGGTGCGCGCAGCCCCGATCGACGACCTGGACATGATCAACAAAGAGACGCTGATCGCGTGCCTGCGCGAGACCGCGCTCGGGGCGGAGTACTCGCCAGGCGGGTCGACGCGGCTGAACTCCACTCTCTCGCTCGTCAAATGGCTGTCGATGCAGCATCGATCAAGCGACATTTCTCCTGACCGAAGCTTCGCTCCCATCCTGCGGGTGAGCATCTGAGCCGTGAAAAACTCGACAAGCTCCGGGCGATATTGGCTTGCCGCCGACGTGGTCTTCGTTCCCGTCGACGACGGATCGGCGCGGTTGCTGAACATGAGCGGCTCGTTCTACGCTCTGTCCAGCAGCGGGGCGGAGATGCTGCGGGGCGTTCTCGACGCTGGCGTTCGCGAGACGGTGCGTGAAATCGTCGGCAGATACGACGTCGACCCGGCACGCGTGCAGTCCGATCTGAGCGATCTTCTGAGAAAGCTGCGGCGAGCGCGGCTGGTTCGCACCGGAGAGTTGTCGTCGTGGACCTTGCGGCTTCGGGCCGGGCTAGCGCGACTTGCCGTCAGGCTCGTGTTCGAGACGATTCCCTTGCACACCGCACCGGCCGCGCTCATGGTCTTCGCCCGGATGTGCTTTGCGCTCTTCGGCTGGGCCCATACGGCGGCCGCTTGGAGCCGCAGCGTAGGCCGCGGTGCGCCGCATGGCGACGCCAACGATCTGACCGAGCGATTGAATCAACTGGACGCGACGATCCGGGACGTCGCGTCCCGTCTGCCGTCAGTGGAATGCAAGGAGCGGGCGCTGTGCACCTGGGTCCTTCTCGGTCGCCAGGGAATCCCGGCGACGCTGGTGGTCGGCATTCATCTCTTCCCGCTGGCGGGCCATTGCTGGTGCGAAGTCGGATCGCGCCTGCTGACCGACTTCGAGGACCGCTGTGAGGCCTACTTGCCGGTCGCACGCTATGAGCTCGGCGCCACGCATGCCGGAGAGAAGCGGGCTGGAGCCGGCGAGCCCGCGCATCAAGCAAGCGGATGAAACGGCTGCTGTTTTCCTATTTGGCAAGTCTCGCCGGCGTGGGCCGGTTGCGCCTCGCGGCAGTTGTCGGGCTCATTGTCCTGGGTTCGCTCACCGAGGGGGCAGGCATCGCGGTTCTTATCGCAGTCCTCCAGGTACTCGGGCTCGATCTTCAGGCTCAGGGGACGATGAGCACGATTGCCACCGCCATGCTGCGTGGGATGACGGCGCTCGGCATCTCGGCCACGCTATTCCCTCTGCTGCTCCTATACATCGCCATGCAGGGCGTGCACTCGGCGCTGGGCCGCATGCAATCGGTCGCAACCTTCAACGTCGAGCAGCGCTTCATCCTGGCGGTGCGCGAGCGGCTGTACCGGGCGATCGCCAACGCCGACTGGCTGTTCCATTGCCGCAGCCGCTCGACCGACTTCACGCAAGCGCTGACCGAGGAGGCGAACCGTCTCGGCCAGGCCACTTTCACGATGGTGGCGCTGGCCGCCGATTTGATCGTATCGGCTGTATTCGTGGCGTTCGCGCTCACCGTGTCCGTCTCGATTACCCTGATGGTCCTCGCCGCCGGCGCTTTGCAGCTGGCCGTCTATCGAGGCATGGTGAGGAACATCCATATCGGCGGCAGCGAGCTCTCGGCCGCCATGAAGGCCTTTTACGCCGCGACTATCGAGCAGACGCAGAGCCTCAAGATCGCAAAGGCCTACAGTGCGCAAGAGCGTACGACCGGATTGGTCGTCGCTGCTGGGCGGCGCGTATGGGCCGCCTATGGCGCGATCACGCGCCGGCAAGCCGCCGTCGCCTCCTCGTTCGAAATCGGCTCGACGCTGGCGCTTTCGGCCATGCTGTATGTGGCCGCAGAGGTGATCCGCCTGCCCGCGGCAGCCATACTCACCTTGCTGCTGTTGTTTTCGCGGCTCATGCCGCGCTTCCTGTCGGCCCACCAGCACCTGCGCACCTTTGCGGGCGCCGTGCCGGCCTACGCCTCGATCAGCGATCTGACCGAGCGCTGCGAGCAGGCAGGCGAGCCTTCGCGAGCGCCAGGCCCGGCACCATCGTTGGAACACGCGCTGCGATTCGCGCAGGTGTCCTTCGGCTACGGGCGGAAGAAGGAGCCTACCCTGCAGGCGATCGATCTGGTGATCGAGACGGGCAGGATCGTGGCGCTCGCCGGCCCTTCAGGCTCCGGCAAGAGCACGATCGCCGATCTCGCCATGGGTCTGCTGAAACCGGAGGCGGGCCTGATCCTTGTCGACGACATGCCGCTGACACGGGCCAACGCCCGCGCCTGGCGCGAGCATATCGGCTATGTCGGGGCGGAGACGTCGCTGTTCCACACGAGCCTGCGCGAGAACCTGCTGTGGGCGCAGCCCGACGCGACGGATGCGGACATAATGGAAGCGCTGCGATTGGCTGCCGCGGAGGACTTCGTGTTGTCGCTTCCGGGCCAACTCGACGCGCTCGTCGGCGACCGCGGCGTGCTGCTGTCCCAGGGCGAACGACAGCGGATCGGTCTTGCCCGCGCATTGCTGCGGCGGCCGCGGCTGTTGATCTTGGACGAGGCGACAAACGGCCTCGATGCCGAGAACGAGACTCGGGTGATGCAATCCATCAAGAGTCTGCCCGACCACATGACCGTGCTGCTCGTGGCGCACAGGCTGTCGACGCTGCACTGGGCCGACAGGATCTACGTCTTGGAGAACGGACGCGTGGTCGAGACGGGCAGCTGGGCGGAATTGAACGGCTCGGCAGGAGAGCGTTTCCGCACCTTGAGCGAAGCGCAATGGATCGCGCGCGAAACACCGCTGCCGGAGCGGGAAATGCAGCCATACGCGCTGACACTTCCTCATGCGATATGACTTGGCGTGTGTTGCAGGCGCCAAGGCAGGAGACGAAGGCCGCTCCCTGGCTAGCCGGCCGATTGCCGCCTTTGCACCACCACCTTCGGGGTGAAGACCTGCACCGGCTCGTCATTCTGGTTGAGCGTCGTCGAGCGCATGGTGATCATGCCGCGATCGGGCTTGGATTTCGACGGCGTGATCGCCAGCACCTCGGTGACGACGCGCAGCCTGTCCCCTGCCTTGGTCGGGCGAGGCCAGGCGAGCTCGCCCCCCGAGCCGATGACGCCGCCGGCCAGCGGCACGCTTTCGACGATCAGCCGCATGGTGAGGGCAGCCGTATGCCAGCCGCTCGCCGCGAGGCCGCCGAACAGCGTCGCTTTCGCCGCCTCGCCGTCGAGATGGAAAGGCTGCGGGTCGAACTCGCGGGCGAAGGCCTTGATGGCTTCGGCGTCGATGAGCTGGGCGCGCGATTCGAAGCGCTGCCCGATCACGAGATCCTCGAGACAAAGGCGCTGCATATGTGGCTCCCGTTCAAGCCCGGTCGAAACATTCAGGCAAAGATTGTCCCCGCGAAGGCCGCCTCGTCTTCGGGCTATTGCAGGCGCGCTCCAGCCTTCAGGCCGGTTGCGCGAGGCTCGTCTCGATGACATCCCCGCGCGACCGTCTGGACCGCGCCGCGAGCGCGATCACGGCGGCGAGCAGGCAGGCGGCGCCCGCCGCGTAGAAGGCCGGAAGATAGGTCGACAAGTCGCTGCGCGACAGGCCGGCCCCGAAGGCGGCGACGGCTGCGCCCAGCTGATGGGCCATGAACACCCAGCCGAAGACGAGGCTTCCCTTCTCGCGGCCGAACAGGGCGGCCGAGATGCGCACCGTGGGCGGCACGGTCGCGATCCAGTCGAGCCCGTAGAACATGGCGAAGATCGACAGGCCATAGAAGCTGAAAGTGGAGGATGGCAGCCAAAGCAAGGAGAGTCCGCGCAGGCCATAATACCAGAACAGCAGCCAGCGGCAGTTATAGCGGTCGGAGAGCCAGCCCGAAGCGACGGTGCCGACGAAATCGAAGACGCCCATCATGGCGAGCACGCTTGCCGCAGTCACGGCGGTCAGCCCGTAATCGCCGCACAACGTGATGAAATGGGTCTGGATCAATCCGTTGGTGCTCAAGCCGCAGATGAAGAACGTAGCGAACAACACCCAGAACAGCGG
>JBIOEK010000077.1:0-11029 GCA_044445925.1 Hyphomicrobiales bacterium | reverse complement strand
GCCTGCTTCTTGGACGGCGGGCCGCCCTTCCCGTCGAAGTCGGGGAGCGCGCGCAGATGCTCGACGAGGACCTCCGCGAGGATAATGGAGCGCTTGCCCCACTTCTTGGCGCGCAGCCCCTGCCTTTTGTCGTTGCGCAGCCCGTCCCGGAGGTCATTGTAGATGGTCGAACGTGAGGTCGCGCAGGCTCGGGCCGCCTCCTCGATTGTGTACGCTAGCGGTTGGGAACCGCAGTTGAGCAGGCCGTCGCGAATCGCCTCGCGAAGGGCTTCATGGACGGCCGCGCGGATTGTCCGGGCTAGCCTTGAGTCCCCCTGATGGGGGGGGTTGGAACGAGTTGATCGGGACAAGATTCACCTCCGCCGAAAGGACGAAGGTGGTCATTTATACCGCGCCAGGACCTGCGTCCAAACAGATCGCGTCTGTGAACGGATAACGCGGTATCTACAGGTACTTACGTGGGTACCAGATGGATCGCAGATTTGATTCTTGAGGAGGAACATGGTGCGATGCCGAAGCGAGGTGCCGGTTTGTTCGGCGGTTCGGTCGGCTGAGAGCTGCGTCTCGCCCTTTACCATGCGCAAGGATACGATTGCGCGGGACAGGGGCGACTAAAAGGGATCTGTCCCCACTTCGCTAACGGTCTTGAGGCAGTCGAAAGTGGATTGTGTAAGTTCTAATTCTTTGAGCTGTGGAGTAACGTCGTCTCCGACCACACCTAATATTGGAAAATTGTGCCCGCGCTGGTTTAAGAGATTCGCTACATGGTCATGCGTGCGGAAGAAAATACGCAGATTCGCAGTATTTTCGACCATCTCAAGCATTTTATCAATAAAATCTGTATTATTGATGATAGGAATGGCAAATTTGAAATCTTGATATTGAATTAGATAATGAATAATGGCGACCGTTTTCATTTCGTTCCAATAGTCGCGGAGAGATGATTTGCTCTTCGCAAACTTGCATGGTCCATTTCCACTTACGACAACCTCCGCGGCTGCGGGTAAACTTCCCGAATTCGGAAACAACTGTGCCAGCTCGTCTCTTGCGTGATATAGTACGTGTACAATTGCCGCGGGGCCGCTCGTAAGGGGCATTCGTTCTCTGATACGTCTTCTGAGGGCCTTCTTTGCGGCCATTCGAAACAGGACCCGGCGGCCGGGATCTTCAGGCCAGAGATGCTCGCGAAAAATCGGCCAGAGCGTCTCAAATTTACCATAGAATGGGTCCAGCGTGGTGGTGCGGGCGGCCTGACGGAGACCTGCTACCCTCATTTTGGGCATAACCCTCTCAATTACCTCAATGGCCGCGAGCATCCTTCCTCGGAGGATGACGGCTTCGTCCGCCCTTGCGCGCTCCTTCATGAATTTGTTTGGCTTCGACAACCTCAACTTGGCCGGAAAGAACCACAAGAGTTGCATTCGAAAGAGTTGGACAATCCGATCATAGGCATCGTCATCGTTCTCCAGGGGAGCAACCAGAGACGCCGCAATGTCCGACAATACGCCTGCACTCGGCAAGAACCTGGACGGATCGAGTTCGGGGCGGATCAATTCTGCATTGTCCGGCATCGTGGATTCTCAATGAAAGGCACAAAGTGGCCCTGACTCAAGTTGCCCTCACCCTTCGTATTGTAAGCATTCCATTGGGATCGTCGAGATCGCGTGGGTGACTGGGGGTAGGTGTCGGACGAACGCGTCCACCGCATGCACCCAAACCCCGTTGGATTCGGGTCGCGATCGCGAACCGAACCTTCAGCCAACTCTGCCTGGGTTGCTCGCGCGCGCCGATGTGCATGGGCGTCCAGGCATGCTTATTAGGCAAAAGTTGGGTATCTGCCTACGCCTTGAAGTTTACGCCCACCTAAGTTATTGATTTTATTGGCGCTCCCAAGGGGACTCGAACCCCTGTTTTCGCCGTGAGAGGGCGACGTCCTAGACCGCTAGACGATGGGAGCGGAGCGCAGGCAGTCTCTATAGTCCGGCATGGGCACCGCTTCAAGGCTCCATCGACAGGCTCTGTCGACTGGCTTCCGCAGGCCCTCGGGGAGGCGCGGCTGGCGCCGGGCCTCGGCCCCCTCATCATTTTGCCGATCACCCTTGGGATGGGCCCGGCAGGGCGGGCCTGCCTTGGGGCACGTCGACAGTGTCGCCATCGCGCGCCAGAAGGCGGCTCTCGGCCAGCTCGCCCGCCTCTTCGAGGATCGGATAGCCGACCGAGGTCAGGTGGCTGTTGATGCGCTTGAGGTCGCGGATGATGTCGAGATGGATGGCGCTCGAGGCGATCGATTCCGGACGCCCGTCGCGCAGCCGCGCATAGTGCCGGTCCGAGGTCTCGCGCTCGGCCGCGCGCATCGCGGACTTCTCGGCGATCAGCTTGCGGGCGAGAGCCACGTCGCGCGTGGCGAAGACGTTGAGCGCCAGCCGTAGATTGTCCATGACGAGCGCGTGGAATTTCTTGATCTCCTGCAGGCCTTCGCTCGAGAAAGTATAGCCGTTCTTGATCTTCTTGCCGGCGAGCTCCATCAGGTTCTTGTCGACGATGTCGCCGATATGTTCGAGATTGGTGGTGAAGCTGAGGATTTCCTGGAAGCGGCGGCTCTCCTCCTCGCTGAGGCCGGTCCGCGATACGTCGATGAGGTAGAGCTTGATCGCCTCGTGCAGCCGGTCGACGACATTGTCGGATTTTTCCACCTCGCGCATCAGCTTCACGTCGGAACTCTCGAAGACCGTGAGCGATTGGCGCAGCATGTCGCTGACGCGATCGCCCATGGCGAGCGTCTCGCGCATGGCGCAGGCGAGCGCCTCGGAGGCGTTGTCCACGAGATTCGGATCGAGATGGCGAGGCGCCGAAAGGTCTTGAGGCTGGCGCGGGTCGGGCACGATCCTTTCGCAGAGCCTGGCGAAGGTATCGGTCAGCAATAGCGCCAAGACCGCGGCCACGATGTTGAAGGCGAGGTGAAAATCGATCATCGTTCGGCCGGGCTCGATGCCGAGCGTCTCGAACCAGCGCGCCAAGGGCGAAAGGAACGGCATGAAGACGAGGACGGCCACGCCGCGCATCAGGAGATTGCCGAGCGGCACGCGCCGCGCGGCGGGAGGCGAACCGGAGAGGTCGAGGAACGGAGCGATGGCGCCGCCGAGATTGGCCCCGAGCACCAGCGCGAAGCCCGCATGCGTCGGCACGAAGCCGGTCGCGGCGAGAAGCTTCACGAACAGCACGATCGACAGGCTCGAATGCGCGAACCAGGTCAGCACGGCCGCGGCGAGCAGCGCAGGGATCGGCTCGTCGGCGAGCGTGCCGACGATGATCTTGAAGGTTGCGGAGGCCTTCAGCGGCTCGATCGTCGAGGTCATCAGCTCGAGCGCAAGCAGCATCATGCCGAGCCCGATGAGGCTGCGCGCCACGCCGCGCGGGCGTTCGGCGCTGGAGCTCATGAACAAGATGACGCCGGCCGCCAGGACGACCGACCACAGCCACAGCACGTCGAACGAGAAGATTTGCGCGGCGAGCGCGGTCCCGACATTGGCTCCGAGCATGACCGCGAGCGCAGCCGAGAGCGCGATCATGCCGCGCCCGCAAAACGATCCCAGCAACAGGGCGGTGGCGGTCGAGCTCTGCACCAGGACCGTGACCACGAGGCCGCTCGCGAAGGCATATACGCGGTTGCTGGTGAAGGCGCCGAGCAGCCTGCGCAAGGCGCCGCCGAGCGTGCGCGTCACTCCGGTGCGCACCATGCGCACCCCCCATAGCAGCAATGCGACGCTGCCGATGAGGCTGGTGAACAGCTCTGTGCCTTGCATCGGCCGTAGTCTCCGCCAGCTCTGTCCGCGAGCCATCACCCATGAGGCGCGGGTGTGGGGCAGCGATTCATTATATGACAATTTAATGACTAGATTTGTTGGGCACGCCTGTCGAGCCCAACCGCGACCGCGGCGAGACGACAAGCTAGCGCCCGCCGAAGTCCCGGCACCGAAGGGAGGGGGATCTCGATGACCGCGTCGCGCAACATCGAGGCCGCCGGCGGGTCCGCCCCCGCCGCCGATTCGGCGTCCAAGCCGCAGCCCAGCCTTGCCGATCTGCGGCGCGAGATCGACCGCATCGACGAGACGATGCATCGCCTGCTGATGGAGCGCGGCGAGATCATCGCGACCCTGATCGCGGTGAAAAAATCGGACGAGACGGGCTCGGCCTTCCGTCCGGGGCGGGAAGCGGAGATGATGCGGCGGCTCGCCGCGCGCCATTCGGGGCTCTTGCCTCTGGACACCGCCGAAGGCATCTGGCGCGTCATCATCGGCACCTTCACCTATGTGCAGAAGGCTTATTCGGTGCACGCCGATATATCCGCGGGCGACGCTCCGATGCGCGATTCGGCGCGCTTCCATTTCGGCTTCACCGTGCCCTTGAAGACGCATGCAAGCGCGGCCGAAGTGATCGCGGCGGTCGCGGCCTCGGCGGGCGATCTCGGCATGTTCAGATCCGACCAGGGCGCGCAGGCAGGCGCCTGGTGGACGGCGCTCGCCGATTCCTCGGCGCCGAAGATCATCGCCCGCCTGCCTTTCATCGAGCGCCCCGGCCATCCGGCCGGCACGCCTGTCTATGTGGTGGCAAAGCCTCTCGCCGAGGCCGCGGCGCGCGAGCGCGTGCTCATCTCCCTGGCGTTCGAGCGGTGGCGGGCCGCCATTCCCACCATGCTCGCCGAGCTCGGCGCGGCCGTCATCTCGAGCGCCGCCACGGAGAACGGCCTGAGCGTCCTTATCGAAGCGCCGGGAGAGCTTGCCCCGGCGCGCGTCCTTGCGGCCCTGTCGGCGATCGGCATCTCCGTCATCGGAGCGAGCGAAGCGGGATCGCATGCGGAACGCTTCGCGTTCAAGGCGCCCGCCTCGCAGCTGTGTTAGCGCACCTTGAGCTAGCGGATATCCACGACCTTTAAGGAACCTCTCAATGTCTCCGATCTCAATTTCCGACATCAAGGCCGCGGCCGAGCGTCTGGACGGCCATATCCTGCGCACGCCGCTGCTCGAGAGCCTGGCTCTCAACCAGCTCGCGGGCTGCCGCTTGCTGGTCAAGGCCGAGTCGCTGCAGAGAACGGGCGCCTTCAAGATCAGGGGCGCGCTGAACAAGATGATGTCGCTGCCGGCGGAAATTCGGGCAAAGGGCGTCGTCGCCTCTTCGTCCGGCAATCACGGCAATGCGCTCGCCGCGGCCGCCAGGATGTTCGGCGTCGCGGCCAAGATCGTCATGCCCGCCGACGCTCCGGCCATGAAGATCGACAATACGCGGCGCAACGGGGCCGAAGTCATCCTCTACGACCGGGCGCGCGAGGACCGCTTCGCCATCGTCGAGAAGCTCTCGCGCGATACCGGCATGACCAATGTGCCGCCCTATGACGATGTCGAGGTCATGTCCGGGCAAGGCACGATCGGCGTCGAGATCATCGATCAGTGCGGGGCGGTCGGAGCCGTGCCGGACGCGGTCCTCGTCCCCTCGAGCGGCGGCGGGCTCTCTGGCGGCATCACCGTCGCGGTGAGGGCGAGCTCGCCACGCACGCAATGCTACACGGTCGAGCCCGACGGGTTCGACCGGATGGCGCGTTCCCTCAGGAGCGGCGAGCGTGAGACCAATCCGCGCAATGCCGGCTCGATCCAGGATGCCCTCATCGGAGCGCCAATGCCGGGCAAGCTGACCTTCGCGGCGCTCTCGGCCAATGGAGCATCGGGTCTTTCGGTCACGGATGAGGAGGCGATGGAGGCCATGGCCGCCTTGTTCCAGCATCTCAAGCTCGTGGCGGAGCCCGGCGGCGCGGCGGCGGTCGCGGCCGTGCTCGCCAGGACGGTCGATTTCTCCGGCATGACCGTGGTCGCGGTCTGCTCGGGCGGCAATGTCGATGCGCGCCTGTTCGCGCAGGCAATCACGCGACAGCCCGGCTAGTTTCAGACACCAAACGTGGGCGCGCTAACCCGATCTCCGACCGTGTTGATCTCTTTGTTCCGGTTGCGTTCTCGTGCCGCTTTGATTATCATGCACCTCAAGATGACGTGCCGCGACCCATGGCCAAGCACGGTTATTTGACAGAGTGAATCCGAAGCTGAGGCGTCGCAAGCTCGCGCTGGTCGCGCAGCAGCGTTCTGGCGCGGCCTCAATTTGCCTGTTGGCCCCGATCTGCGCGACACGGATCCAGGCGCTTGCGGCGAGGCGCATCCAGCGTCTTGAGCAATCAAATAGCCGGCTACCGGAATCGGAGCATGCAATGTTTGGAATCAACATTCCTCAACATTTCGAGGGCCCGATGATCGCCGCGGAGCGAGCGGTGTATCCATGAAAAGCCAATATATTTCAGAGTGATAAGGTTGAGGCTCGCAATTCCGGGGAGCCCGGCACGCCGATCCCGCGACTGAAACCATCAGCGTCGCAAGCGATGAAAAACGCAAGGTTTTGCCAAATGTTAACAGGCCCTAGTGCGGGCGCCAGACCCCGAGCATTGCGGGTGTTGCAGCGATGTTCGACATTTGCGGGAGCCATGAGGAGTTTCGCGGCCCAGGCACCATAGGAGCATGGACTGTAAGCAGGGGTAGACTCGCACGCCATTCCCCGCATTATGGTGAATGCCGGAAATGTCGAGGCATTTGCCGCTATTGGTTACTGTCGCGGGTCACAAGGGCAGCACCATGATTACGATCAAGCACATTTCTGGGCCACTGACCGGCCAGGAGCAGACCTTCGGCGACGATCAGGAGCGGATCGTGATCGGGCGCGACTCGGAGCTGTGCCAGGTCGTCTATCCTCCGGAGTTCACGGTCGTTGGACGCGAGCATGTGGCGCTCTTGCGCAAGCTGTCGGGCGACTATGCGCTCGATATTTTCGGCGACCACTACACCCAGGTGAACGGCAATGCCGGCGAGCCCGAGGCCGCCGTTCCGAGTGCCGCCAAATTCGTTCTCGGACGCCATGGGGGTCCAAGCTTCCTCGTCACTATCGACAGGAGCAGCACCTCGAAATCCCTGCCCTTGACCCAGCCTCAGGCGCGCTCTGTTCCTTTGCGCGCCGCCGCGACGCGCGCGCGGCGCTTTGCCTTCGTCGGCCTCGTCACCGCTCTCGTCGCGGTCCTCGGGCTTGGCCTTGCGGTTCACACCGAGATGCGCCAGCAGCGCGGCCTGCAGCGGCGCACTGCCTTCGCGGCCAGCCAGACCGCTTGGCTCGCTAGCCAGGTCGACGCCATGACCGGCCTGCAGAAGCAAGCGGCCAGCACCCTCATTTCCGGCCGGGAGCGCGAACGTCTCAACCGCTCGGTCTTCGCCGTCGTGCTCAAGGACGCCAATGGCCGCGAGCGGCTGCTTGGAACCGCTTGGCCTGTTCGGCCGAATCTGCTTGCCACCAATGCCCATGTCGCCAAGGATTTCGGTAAGCTCGGCAAGGACGAATCCTTGTTCGTACGGCCGCCCGGCGGCAGCTCGGAAGAGTATGGCGTCATCGGCGTAACCATTCATCCGGGCTTCGATGCCCTGGCGAAGTTCGAATCGAGCGATCCTTTCTACGTGCCGACCTTCGGCAAGCGCGGCATCACCATGCTCGGGATCGGGGTGCCCGGCTATGACGTCGCGCTGCTTCGCATCGAGGCCCAGCTTGCCCCCGACGTCATCTTGCCGCTCGCCAGCACGCAGGAGATCGAGGCGCTTGCGCCCGGTGATCCGGTCGCCACCTCGGGCTACCCCTATGAGAACGTGATGGGGCAGGAGGTTCAGCCGTTGGGGCGCACGCCCGAGATCCAGATCGGCAATGTGACCGCGCTCACCGATTTCTTCTTTCTGCCGACGGACCCGGCGCATAGCAAGCTCGTCCATCACAACATGCCGACGGCCGGCGGGGCCAGCGGCAGCCCGATCATCGATCGGCTGGGCAACGTGGTCGCGGTTCATAATGCCGGCAATCTGTATTCGACGGCGACTGGGGATCGCCTGTCTCGAATTCAGATCAACTACGCGCAACGGGCCGACCTCGTCGCCGATCTCATCTCCGACGAGGCCGAGGCGCGGGTCAAGGCCGACCAAACCTATTGGGCGAGCCAGACGGCGGGCTTCAAGCGTGGTTTCGACGCCGTCATTCCGGTGCTCCTGCGAGACGATCGCCCGCAGGGGGCGAATGGCGAACCGGTCATGTCCTTCGAAAGCAAGGAGGCGTTGATCGCTTCCGAGGCCTTGCCGCAGAACAACGCCAGGGCGCCCAAGATGCGCGGCAAGACCTTTCACTTTTCGCTGAAGGCCGGGTCGAAGCATCTCTTCATCATCTACGCCCAGGACATGGCTCCCGTCGGGCTCGCCCTGACGATCAAGGACGGCCGCGTGATCGCCGGATCGAGCGATGTGAAGTCGAATAATCTCTGGTACCAGCAGATCACCTTCGCTCCTGCGGGAAATGTCGATGTCGACGTTCTGATCTCGAGCCTTGACCAGGATACGTCCTTCACCTTCCGCGATTACGAGTGGACCAACATGGTCAATTGACCGGCGGTGCAGACGAGGGGGTAGGCGAGACGGGTTGATCTCGAAGCGGGCGGCCACATGGCGACGAAGCACCTCATCGGCCTCGGCCACAGGCGGATCGCGCCTTGAAGCGAGCCTCGCGAGAAAGGAATAGCATTGGTCAAGATAGCCATGATCGGCGCCGGCAGCGTCGTCTTCGTCAAGAACCTCCTGACCGACATCCTCGATTTCAGGGAGCTCGGACAGGTCGCCATCACGCTGCATGACGTCGACGCCGAGCGCCTCGAGACCGCCGGCATGATGGCGCGCTGGACGGCGAAGGCGCTCGGGGCCGATGCGAAGGTCGAGGAGCATCTCGACCGTCGCGGCGCGCTCGACGGCGCCGATTTCGTCATCAACATGGTGCAGATCGGCATGCATGAGGCGACGCTTCTGGATTTCGACATCCCGCGCAAATACGGCTTGAAGCAGACGATCGCCGACACGGTCGGCATCGGCGGCATCTTCAGGGGGCTGCGCACCATCCCGTTCATGACCGCCCTCGTCGCCGAGATGCGCGAGCTTTGCCCTGGCGCCGTGCTCCTCAACTACACCAATCCGATGAGCATCCTGACCTGGGCGGTCTATCGGGCCTTCCCGGAGCAGCGGATCGTCGGCCTCTGCCACAATGTCCAGTATACGGCGCGCGACCTCGCCTCCTATCTCGGCATCGACCTTAAGCGGCTCAGCTACCACTGCGCCGGCATCAACCACATGACCTGGTTCCTGAAGCTCGAGGTCGATGGCCGCGACGCCTATCCGGCGCTGCGCCAGGCGATGGCCGATCCGAAGATCTACGCCAGGGACAAGGTGCGCTTCGAGCTCTTGCGCGTGCTCGGCTGGTTCGTGAGCGAATCGAGCGAGCATACGGCCGAATACACGCCATATTTCCTGCGGCGCCCCGATCAGATCGAGGCGTTCGACGTGCCGGTCGACGAGTATGTCCGGCGCAGCGAGCGCAACCTGCAACGCTATGCCGAGACCCGCCGAAGGCTCATCGCCGGCGAGCCCTTTCCGCTGGAGCGTAGCGCCGAATACGGCTCGCTCATCATCAGGGCCATGGTCACCGGCGAGCCGGAGCTGATCTACGGCAACGTCGAGAATACGCGGCTGATCGACAATCTGCCCGAGGGCTGCTGCGTCGAGGTGCCGGTCATCGTCGATCGCAACGGGCTGCGTCCATGCCATATCGGAGCGCTGCCGCCGGAGCTCGCCGCGCATTGCGCGCCGCACGTCTTCGTCCAGGACCTCACGGTCAGCGCGGGCCTCGACGGCGACCGGGCCCGCGTGCATCGGGCGGCGGTGCTCGACCGGCATGCGGCGAGCGTGCTCAGCCTTTCTGAGATCGGAGCCATGGTCGACGAGCTGATCGCCGCGCATGGGGACGCCATGCCCAGATGGCGGAACTGAACTCGGATCCCGCTGCAGGCCTTGCGAGCTCAGCCGCTCTGCGCCTGGAGGGCGAGCGCCACATCCCTTGCTCTTGCGGGGCGATCGCGGCGCGAATAGGCGAGCAGGCGCGCCACCACGTCCGCGGCCGCATCGGGCGCGCCCGTCTCGATGAGCGCCTCCTTGATGCGGCGCGCTCGGCCGCCCGACCTCAGGAAGCCGCGCATGCCGCCTTCCGGTGGCTCGGGCAAGCTGCCGAGGAACAGCTCGTAGCAGATCGTTCCGAGCGCGTAGAGATCGGCTCGCGCATCGATGCTGCGGCCTCGCAGCTGCTCGGGCGCCGCATAGGCCTTAGTATTCGCGCCTTCATGGCTCGGCTTCGTCCCGGCGATGGCGCTCACGCCGAAATCGATGATGACGGGCATCAGCCCGTTTCGCAAGACGACGTTCTCGGGCTTGAGATCGCGGTGCACCACGCCTGCCGCGTGGATGGCGGCGAGGCAATGGGCGAGATGGGCGGCAAGGCCGAGCCGCTCGGCGACGTGCAAGGTTCCAGCCATGGCTTCGCGCAGCGTCGGGCCCTCGATGAGCTCGCGCACCAGGAGCGCTTCATCGTCAGGCTCGATCAGCAGCCCGAACACCTGCCCGACGCCGGGATGGCGGATGCGGGACGCGATCGCCACCTCCGTCCGCGCGGCCTCGAGGCGGCTCGAGCGGAGCTCGGGGTCGTAGACGCTCATGAGCCGCAGGCGCTTGAGCACGACCTCCTTGCCGAGCTCGAGATCATAGGCCCGGCTGACCGAGCCGAAACCCCCGGCCCCGAGCGGGCGGCGGCGCACGAAACGACCGGCAGAGCCGATATCGGGCTCGCCGGCCTCCAAGGCTGGGGGCAAGGCGTTCTGGGGCCGGCCGCGCAAGGCGAGCTGGGCGCGCACTTCGTCGGCATAGCCGGAGAGGCCGCGACCGACCGCCCGGCGCAATGCTGCCGCGAGCGTGCGGTCGGCTTCCTCGCCGCGGTCGAGAAGGTCGAGGGTCCTGGCCTCGAACAGGCGCGCCACGACCTCGCGCCCCGCAAGGTCGTCGGCCGCGTATCTGGCGATCACGGGGCGCATCAGCTCGAG
>JBIOEK010000076.1:0-11042 GCA_044445925.1 Hyphomicrobiales bacterium | reverse complement strand
GCCGAGGCTGGGGCCGTTTGAGCGGCGCTGCTCGTGCCAGAAGCGGGGGTGGCGGCCAGGGCGAACTGGACCGGGCGGGCCGGCGGCAGCGGATGATCGAGACGCACGAGCTGTGCGGACAGGTCGGGCTTCGCCGCCACGGCCCCAGCCGTCTCGCCCGAAGCGGCGTCGGCGGCCTCGACTGGCGGGGTCCAGGTCGCTGGGCCTGCCTTTACGCCAGGAATCGAAGCGGTCGCAAGCGGATCGGGCGCGGAGCTTGCCAGAGCGAGAACCTGCGCGCGGGAAGGTGGCAGCGGATGATCGAGCGAGACGAGCTTGCCCGCGTCGCCCGGCTCGGCGGCGGCGACCTGCGTGTCGGCGGCACTCCGGGTCGCGGCCGCGTCAAGATCGCTCGGTCGCTGAGGTGGCAACGGAATATCGACGAGCGCGGCGACTTCGGCGAGGACTTTCGGCCGGCGCGGCGGCAGCGGCGCGAAGGCCGCTATCATCGTTGCCCCGGCCGCGTTGCCGCGGTCGTCCTGGACTGCGGCGTCCGAACGCATCGCGATGGTCGTACCGGCCGGCGCCTGGGCGTTGGAGCGCATGGCGATCGTCGTCCCGGTCGCTGGAGGCGTGGCCGCGGGCGCCGTGTCGCCGCGCATCGTGCTGAAGAAGCTCGAAAGGCCCAGGCTCGGCGCCGAGCTCGCAACAGCGATTTGGGGCGGCTTGGCCGGTTCGGGAGATGCGGATGTCCGTCCGGCCAATGCGCGGCGCGTTCGCGGCGAATCGGCGGCCGGGGTCGGCGGCTGCACGCTGGCTTGGGTCTGGCTCTGGCTCTGCGCCATGATGAGGGCATGGGCGCCCGTGTCGTCCCCGTTCGTCGGCGCCAAGGCGGCGACCATCGTCGGCTGCCGCGCCGATGCGGAGCGTGACAAGGTGCTACGCCCGCTCGCCATCGCCGAATCCTCGTCCTCGTCCGCGCCGCCGAACAGGGCCGCCCACAGGCTCTTGTGGTGCCCGCTGCCCATCTCCTGCGGCTCGGCATCCGCATAGGTCGAGTAGCCGGCGACCGTGCCTCCTGCGGCAAGGATCTCCAGCTTGGCCTGCTCATAGCCGGGGAATGGATGTCCGTCGGCTGGCACATGGACCGTCTTGCCGTCCGGGAACAGCCGCGCCAGCTGGTCATGCGTCATGCGCGGCCAGGCCCGCACGCTACCGGCGTCGATATGGACGAAAGGCGAGCCCGAGGTCGGGTAATAGCCGACGCCGCCGCGTTGCAGGCGCATGGCGATCTCGCGCATGCGTGCGACCGCCACATCCGGCAAATACGAATCCATTGCCTTGCCGAGCATGTGCTGGCTGTGCTCGGCGACCCCCCTCGAGCTGCGGCGCAGCATGGCGTTGGTAGTCGGCGAGCGATAACCCGAGACCGCGTGGAAGGGCTCCTGCGAGCCCGTCTCCTGATGCACCTCCCAAAGGATGTCGAACAGCCTCGGGCTCATCGATGTCGGCTCGTCGCGGCGCCAATCGCGCAACAGCCAGCTCAACTGCTTGATGCCCTCCGCATCATAGACGCCATTGCGCTTGAAGGTGACGGTGCCGGTCTCGTTGGTGTGGACGTTCATGATGGAGATCGTGCGCGTATCGCCATTGGCGTCCGCGCCCTCGAGTGCGATCGGCGCCAAGGCAAACGCCGCCGAGAGAGCGAGTACGAGGCCAGGCATGCGCAACGGCGCAACAGCGGCAGTCGATCTCGTCCCAAATTTCGTTGGCAAAAACATGTCCCGCCGAACTAGCGATTTCGCCTAGGCGGTGTCGAGCCGCCGCAGCCATCTCTTAGCGTGATTAGTAAACGGATTGCAAACTCGCCGTGGTGTCCTCCATTTTTTGTAGAACTACGGAGCGATCATGACGAAATCGTGTCAAAACGCGGTCTTTTGCACCACAATCTACTTGCCGCGGATTTACTTGCGCGGCGAGAACATAGCTTCGAGGCGTGGATCGAGTCCATAAAGGTCGCCGATCCGATGCAGCGTACCATCGACATCGGCGGTGAGCGTGAAATAGGCGAGATGCACGGCAAGCTGCCGTTGCAGGTTGATGGTGCGTTCCGCGCCGCCGATCATCTTCTCGATGCGCTTCTCGGGCCAGGCCGACTTGTCGTTCAGCACATATTCGGCAAGCTTGAAGGGCTGGTCGACCCGAACGCAACCATGGCTGAAGGCCCGTTCCGTCTTAGCGAACAGGCTGCGCGCCGGCGTGTCGTGCAGGTAGACGGAGTGCTGGTTCGGGAACATGAACTTGATGCGCCCGAGCGCGTTGCGCTCGCCCGGCGGTTGCCGGATCGAGATCTGGCCGCCACGCCGAACCACCACATAGCCCTGCCGCTCAGCGTAGAGAGGATCTTCGGCGAGCTTCGGCAGGAACTCCTTCTTCAGGATAGAAGGCGGAATATACCATGAAGGGTTCACCACCAGAAATTTCATATCGCCCGAAAAGATCGGTGTCGGCGAGGACGGCTTGCCGACGATCACGCGCGCCTCGTGCGCGACCTCGCCGTTATTGACGTAGCGCAGCTTGAATTCGGGCACGTTCACGAGAATATAGCGGTCGCCGAGATCGGGTGGCAGCCAGCGCCAGCGCTCCATATTGGCGATGATGTCGGCCTCGATGCGCTTCGGCGAGAGCGCCGATATGGCGCGCTTCGCTGCTTGACCGGCCGCCGTGCCGGCTCGTCCCTTGACGGTTTCGGGCGCGACGGAGGCGAGCTGCGCGGCCGCCACGTCCCCGATCTTCGCCGGCGAGGGAGCGACCATCTCGGCGCGAAGCTTGGCGAGCGCGGTCCGCAAGTTGACGTAGCCGTCGCCATGCGGGTTGAAGGCTTGCAGCGCCGTGCTCGCATCGGCCTCTCGGGTGAGCGTATCGAAGACCTGCTCGGCATTCGGCAAGGTGAGTTGGGGGGTGATCAGCGTGGAAAGCCGGGCGGGGTTGATCCTGGCGCCGCGCGCGTCGCGGGCATAAGTTAGCATGGCCGCCGAGATGCGCCATTCGGCTTCGGCGACGTCCTCGGGGCGAGTGGATGCGGCAGGGGTCGCCGCAGCCGCATAGTCGTCGGGGTCGAGCCCTTCTTCCGCCGCATGCGCCAGCCGGTCGAGCAATGCGAGCCCGGCCGGCGTCGTCGCACCCTGGCTGTGCCAGAGCGGCTTGAAGCCATGCGCGTCGTAATAGGTCGTGATCGCCAGGCGTTCCGGCTTGAGGAGCCGCGGAAACAGGGCGCCCTCGGAAGCCTTCGCGAATGCGGCTCGCATGATCTCAGGGGTATGGTCGTCGGCCACGACCGGCGG
This sequence comes from Hyphomicrobiales bacterium, assembly GCA_044445925.1. Lineage (GTDB taxonomy): Bacteria > Pseudomonadota > Alphaproteobacteria > Rhizobiales > Beijerinckiaceae > GAS188. Next base: position 7,719 of record JBIOEK010000076.1, on the reverse strand, counting down.
GGGCAGAGGCGGTGGAACGAGCTCAGTAGGCAAGGGCTCAGTAGGCAAGGGCGGAGGAACGAGCGCGCCGACGGAGGGCTCTACGGCCTTGGGCGCCACGGCCGAGCTCGGGCCCTTGCTGGGAGCGGCAGGCAATCCCCCGTCCAACCCCGAGATCGGCGGCGGATAAGGGGGCAGCTGCACGTCGATATCGGCCGGCATCGGGGAGGCTGCCGTCGAAACGACGGCGTCGCCGGCAGCGGGCTCGCCTCGAATCGATTGCCCGATCGAGTGGATGTTCGCGGACCAGCCCCCCGCGGGCGCGGGCAATGCCGCCGCGATCAGCACGGGAATGCTGAGCCAAGCCGCAGCCAAACCTCTACGAGGCGCCGGGCGACCGCAGTCGATCTCGCGCAGCATTCTGATCAGCACCCACCAGATCGTTGGCTCCAATTCAGCAATGGAGCAAGCCGCGCGGATTACAAGTGAATTAGCTCACATTCGGCGCGAGCCCGCGCGATTTTGCGCGAGTGTGGCCTTCATGCCGCGTCGGACACATCAGCATCCGTCGGTGCGGTTCCGTCATCGAGGCCATATTGCTTGAGCTTGCGATATAAGGTCGAGCGACCGATCTTCAGCCGGCGAGCGACCTCGGTCAGATGCCCGCGATAATGGGACTTGGCAAAACGGATGATATCGGCCTCGAGTTCGTCGATATCGCGCACATCGCCATGCTCGTCGAGCAGCTTCAGCACATGGGGATCGCGAACCTCGACGCGCACCATCTCCGGAGCGCGCTCCGGAAGGGAGGGCATGGATTCGGTCATGATGGGGGGAACCCTGACCGAAAAGCCGGAGACTTGCGCGGCGATTTGCGGCAATTCCGCGACGGTGATCTCATCCGAATCGCTGAGCACGACGGAACGGAACACGGCATTCTCGAGCTGGCGGACATTGCCCGGCCAATCGAAGCCCGTGATCAGCGCCATTGCCTCCGCCGAGAAGCCGCGAATGCGCTTTTGCTCGCTCGCCGCGAAATGGGCGAGGAAGGCGCGCGCGAGATCCGGCACATCCTCACGCCTGGCGCGCAGCGGCGGAATGCCGATCGGAAAGACGTTCAGGCGATAGAAAAGGTCCTCGCGGAAGCGACCCAGCCGCACCAATTCGATGAGGTTGCGGTTGGTCGCCGAAATGATGCGCACATCGACCTTGACGGTCTTGCGACCCCCGACCGGATCGACCTCGCCGTGCTGGATCGCCCGCAGCAGCTTGGCTTGCGCCGCAAGAGGCAGCTCGCCGACCTCGTCGAGGAAGAGTGTGCCGCCATGGGCCTCGACGAACTTGCCGGCATGTTTCTCGGTCGCGCCGGTAAACGCGCCCTTCTCATGGCCGAATAGCAGGGATTCGACGAGGTTTTCGGGGATTGCGCCGCAATTGACCGTAACGAAGGCCTTGCCGCGTCGGTCGCTCGCTCCTTGGATGGCGCGCGCCACGAGTTCCTTGCCGACCCCCGATTCGCCTTCGATCAGCACGGGAATCGTCGATTTCGCGGTCCTTTCGCCGAGACGGATGACACGCGCCATCTCCGGGCTCTTGGTGATGAGGTCCTTGAAGGTGAGGCTGTTGCTGGCTTGGCGATTGATGCGCCGTACCTCGCCCTCGAGCGCGTCCATGCGCAGCGCGTTCTTGATCGAGATCTGCAAGCGTTCGGCGCCGACCGGCTTCACCACGAAATCGGCGGCGCCGGCCCGCATCGCCGAGATGACCGTGTCGATCGACCCATGCGCCGTCTGCACGATGACGGGCTTGCCGATGCCGCGCTCGCGCATCCGCGCCAGCACGCCCATGCCGTCGAGATCCGGCATGACGAGATCGAGCACGACAATATCGATGTCGCCACCCTGCGGGCCGGTGAGGCGGGTCAACGCCTCGGCGCCGTCCACCGCGAGCACGGCATCATAGCCGAAGCGGCGCACCATGGCCTCGAGCAGACGTCTTTGGACGGGATCGTCGTCCACGAGCAGAATTGTATGAGGCATCGGTGTCCGCGGCGTCAGGCTGATTGGGAATTCCGTTTCGGGACGATCCTGCTACGTGGGAGTAAAGACCCAATTAACGCTAACCGTCGCAGTCGCTGTGAGCCACATGCGAGGGGGCGTGTTGAACAGCCGATGCCGGCGCGCGATATGTGGGCTCGAGGTCGAGATTCGCGGCCAAGATTCGCGGCCAAAATTCGAGACCAGTTCTCTTGGCCGAGATCCCAGATCGCGACTCGAGGCCATGATTCGAAGCCATGACGCCAGACACTGCCCCCGATTCGGAACCGAGGTGATGATCGTGTCGAGATTGAATATTCAGAACGGGCCGGGATCGGCGATCCGCCATGCCCATGAAGCCGCGCATGCCTCTCCGCAGGCCGACCTCGGCGCCCTGCCGGAGTGGAATCTCGCCGATCTCTACCCGGCGATGGACGCGCCGGAATTTTCACGCGACCTCAAGCATGTGGAGGAAGAGTGCAAGGCCTTCGCCTCTGCCTTTCGAGGTAAGCTGAAGAGATTGCTCGCCGGCAAGAAGGCGAACGCTGCGCTGCACGCGGCGATAGCGCGCTACGAGCAGCTCGACGAGGTGATGGGCCGCCTGATGTCCTATGTCGGGCTCGTCTATGCCGGCGATACCAGCGATCCCATCCGCGCCAAGCTCTATGGCGACACGCAGGAGCGGCTGACCGAAGCGGGGGCCGAGATCCTCTTCTTCCAGCTCGAGCTGAATCAATTGGACGACAAGGCAATGGTGAAGGCTGCTTCGAAGGGGCCGTTGTCCCATTATCGGCCTTGGCTCGAGGACATCAGGCGCGAGAAGCCGCATCAGCTCGAGGATAAGCTCGAGCGCCTTTTTCTTGAGAAATCAGTGAGCGGGGCGTCGGCCTGGAATCGGCTCTTCGACGAGACGATGGCAGCTTTGCGCTTCGATATCGATGGCGAGCAGCTTACCCTTGAGCCGACCCTCAACAAGCTGCAGGACAGCGACGGTAAGGTGCGCCGGCGCGCCGCCGAGGCGCTGGCCAAGGTGTTCAAGGAAAATCTTCGGCTGTTCTCGCTCATCACCAACACGCTCGCCAAGGACAAGGATATCTCGGACCGTTGGCGAGGCTTCGCGGACGTTGCCGATGCCCGCCATTTGTCGAACCGGGTCGAGCCCGAGGTGGTCGAGGCGCTGGTCTCCTCGGTGCGCGCCGCCTATCCGCGCCTGTCGCACCGCTATTACAGGCTGAAGGCCCATTGGTTTGGTCGCGACATGCTCGACTTCTGGGACCGCAACGCGCCGCTGCCCAAGGTCGAAAACCGGACGATCGGCTGGGAGGAGGCGAAGAACATGGTGCTCTCCGCCTATGGCGGCTTTGCGCCGCAAATGGCCGAGATCGCCGGGCGTTTCTTCGACGAACGCTGGATCGATGCGCCGGTGCGTCCGGGCAAGGCGCCGGGGGCTTTCGCGCATCCGACCGTGCCCTCCGCCCATCCCTATGTGCTCGTCAACTACCAGGGCAAGCCGCGCGACGTGATGACGCTCGCCCATGAGCTCGGCCATGGCGTGCATCAGGTGCTCGCCGCGCCCAACGGGGTGCTGATGGCGCAAACGCCGCTGACGCTCGCCGAAACCGCCTCGGTGTTCGGCGAGATGCTGACCTTCCGCAAGCTCTTGGGCGAGACCAAAGGCAAGACGCAGCGCAAGGTGATGCTCGCCCATAAGGTCGAGGACATGATCAACACGGTGGTACGCCAGATCGCCTTCTATTCGTTCGAGCGCGAGGTCCACACCAAGCGCAAGGCCGGGGAGCTCACCGCCGATCAGCTTTGCGCCACTTGGATGGAGGTGCAGGGTGAAAGCCTGGGCCCAAGCATCCGCCTCGGGCCCGGCTATGAGACCTTCTGGAGCTATATCCCCCATTTCATCCATTCGCCCTTCTACGTCTACGCCTATGCCTTCGGCGATTGCCTCGTGAACTCGCTTTACGCCGTCTACGAGAAGGCGCATGCGGGGTTCGCCGAGGCCTATTTCGACATGCTCAAGGCCGGCGGAACGAAGCATCACGGCGAGTTGCTGAAGCCGTTCGGGCTCGATGCGCGCGATCCCTCCTTCTGGGAGGCCGGCCTGTCGCTGATCGAGCGCATGATCGTGGAGCTCGAAGGCATGGAGTGAGGGGTTCGAAGCGCATCTCGATGTGTCAGCAGCTTGGACGTCGATCGGGGCGTTGGCCGTTCTAAGAACCCTATGCGGCCTCGCGCGGGTATGTTATACATTTCGTATAACGCACTTTAGGGGCCTCTTGTGAGCGAGATCACCCCCAAGATCGTCACGCCCAAGACCGAAGCCGCCTCGACGGTCCTGCAGATCAAGCGGATCGGCAATTCGGTCGGCCTCATCCTCCCGAAGGAGCTGTTGGCACGCCTCAAGCTCAAGGAGGGCGACAAGCTGCATGTCGTCGAGGAGCCGGAGCGCGCCTTCAAGCTCAGCCCATACGACGCCACGCATGCCAAGGCGATGGAAATCGCCCGGCAGGTCATGCACGAATATAAGGACACGTTCCGGGCCCTCGCCAAGTGAGATCCGCCAAGGGGATCCGCCAACGGGAATTGACGTGAGACCCGGCGAGTGAGCGAGCCTATTTGGCTCGACGTCCAGGACGTCATCGACATGCATTCCGAGCAGCTTTCCCTGTTCGGTGGCCCGGCAGGCATTCGAGACCCTGGCTTGCTCGAATCAGCAATCAACCGGCCGGTCAATCAATGGCACTATGGCGAAGCCGATCTTGCGCGGCTCGCAGCCGCCTATGCGTTTGGGCTCGCGCGCAATCACGCATTCGTGGATGGGAACAAGCGGATCGCGTTCCAAGCCATGATGGTCTTTCTGCGCCTCAACGAGGTCGCGTTCGCGCCTAAGCCTCCGGAAGCCACGGCCATCATCTTGGCCCTCGCGGCCGGCGAAGTGGACGAAGAGGGTCTGGCGCGCTGGATCCGCGATAATTGGCCGGAAAGCTGATCGTGATGGGGAAGATGCGCCTCGCCTATGGTCGATGTGACGCCGTAAGCTTATCTCCCTGCGATGTGTCCGCATCCGGCCTTTGCATGATCTCATGACAGATAGAGAAGCCAATCGATTCTCCGCCCGCGCCGCGCGCTATGCCCGCGTCGGCGCGAATGTCGGGGGGGTGGCTGCCCGCATCGCGGGCGGGCGCCTGTTCGGCATGAAGGGTCGCGGCGCGGGCAATGCGGCGGCTTTGACGCGCGCGCTCGGCGGCCTCAAGGGGCCGATCATGAAGGTGGCGCAGCTCATGGCCACCATCCCGGACGCGCTGCCCTCCGATTATGCGGCCGAGCTGCAGAAGCTTCAATCGGAAGCCCCACCGATGGGGGCGGCCTTCGTCAAGCGCCGCATGCAGGCCGAACTCGGCGCGGATTGGCGCCAGCGCTTCGCGGAGTTCGATCTCAGGCCCGCGGCCGCCGCTTCGCTGGGGCAGGTGCATCGCGCCACCTCGCTCGAGGGCGCAGAGCTCGCCTGCAAGCTGCAATATCCTGACATGCAGTCGGCGGTGGAGGCCGATCTCGCCCAGCTCGAATTCCTGTTTGCCATCCATCGCCGCATGGACCCGGTCATCGATACGCGCGAGATCGTGAAGGAGATTGGCGCGCGCCTGCGCGAGGAACTCGATTATCGGCTCGAGGCGCGCCACGCGGCCCTTTACGCGCTGATGCTCGACGGCGTCGACGAGGTGCGCGTGCCGGGCGTATGGCCGCAATTGTCGACGTCGCGCCTGCTGACGCTCGATTGGCTCGAGGGCACGAGGCTCCTTGCCCATGTGAAGGCCGATCTCGAAACGCGCAACCGGCTGGCGGTCGCTATGTTCAAGGCCTGGTGGCTGCCATTCTCGCGCTTCGGCATCATCCATGGCGACCCGCATCTGGGGAACTACACGGTGTTCGAGGAGAAGGGCCGGCGCGGCATCCCGCAGCCTCAGGGCATCAACCTCCTCGATTATGGCTGCATCCGCATCTTCCCGCCGAGCTTCGTCGAGGGGGTGGTCGACCTTTATCGCGGCCTGATCGAGCAGGATGAGGCGCGCATCGTGCACGCCTACGAGACTTGGGGCTTCAAGGGCCTCAAGCGCGATCTGATCGAGGTTCTCAATATCTGGGCGCGCTTCATCTATGGTCCCTTGACCGAGGACCGGGTGCGCTCGATCGCCGACGGCGTGAAGCCAGGCGAGTATGGGCGGCGCGAGGCTTACAAGGTGCATATGGCCTTGAAGCGGAAGGGCCCGGTCACGGTGCCGCGCGAGTTCGTCTTCATGGACCGCGCCGCGATCGGGCTGGGCGCCGTATTCCTGCATCTTTCGGCCGAGCTCAACTTCCACCGTCTGTTCGAGGCGGCCATCGAGGATTTCTCGACCGCCAAGGTCGCGGCCGAGCAGGCCCGGGTGCTGGCTGCCGTCGCAAGCTGAATGTAGGGCGGGGCGGCTGGAGCGCGTGCGGGGCAGGGTTCGAAACGCTCGCTCGCCGCCTGCCGCCTCGGGCGCGACATGCGTCGATCCCGCCGACCCGGATGAATGCCGGTAATTGGCTGCTTTGCCGAATTGCGCTCCGGCACGGGTGTTGCTAAGTCCTCTGCCGCGGTTGGCGGATTTCGAGGATCAGCGATGGCGACGAAGACGGACGATATTCCGCAGATGGATTATGCGGAGCATGAGCGCACATTCCGCGGCTTTACCCTGTTCACCGAGATCGCCATCGTGCATGTGCTGTGCCTCGTGCTCGTCATCACGATCTGGGGCGTCAAGCATTCGGGCGGCTGGGCGCTTTTCGGCTTTCTCCTGACGCTCGTCGCGACGCTGATAGGCGCCTTCTCGCCGGCGCTCGCCTGGCGTCCTCTCGCGCCGGTTCTGGTGTTTCTGCTCCTGCTCCTCGCCCTGCTGTGAGCCATTAGATGATCATCGCGACCACGCGTGAGGACCCAGCGGTCGAAACCCGCGTGGCCGTCACGCCGGAAACGGCGAAGAAGTTTTTGGCGCTCGGCGCCCAGGTTTCGGTCGAGGCCGGGGCGGGCTTGGCGTCCGGCATCACCGATAGCGACTACGAGGCGGCAGGCGCCACGGTCGTCAAATCCGCCTCGGAGGCTTTGTCCGGTGCCGACATCGTCTTGAAGCTGCGCCGCCCCTCTTCCGGCGAGCTCGCCGTCATGAAAAGAGGCGCGCTCGTCATCGCCGTCATGGATCCTTACGGCCATGAGGAGGCGCTCGCCGCCATGGCGACGGCCGGGATTAGCGCCTTCGCCATGGAGCTCATGCCGCGCGTCACCCGCGCCCAGGTCATGGATGTCCTGTCGAGCCAGGCCAACCTTGCCGGCTATCGCGCGGTCATCGATGCGGCGGCCGAATACGGAAGGGCGCTGCCGATGATGATGACGGCGGCCGGCACCGTGCCGGCCGCGCGCATCTTCATCATGGGGGCGGGCGTCGCCGGCCTCCAGGCCGTGGCGACGGCTCGTCGCCTCGGCGGCATCGTCACCGCGACCGATGTGCGTCCCGCCGTCAAGGAACAGGTCGAATCGCTCGGCGCCAAATTCGTCGCCGTCGAGGATGACGAGTTCAAGGAGGCCGAGACGGCGGGCGGCTACGCCAAGGAGATGTCCGCCGCCTACAAGGCAAAGCAGGCCGAGCTCGTCGCCACCCACATCGCCAAGCAGGAT
>JBIOEK010000075.1:0-11044 GCA_044445925.1 Hyphomicrobiales bacterium | reverse complement strand
TTTTTTATGATAGGGATAACACCTTTATATAATCTCTTTTTTTTTGGTCGTCTGAGTGTGTTGTTTATAAGTTACAGGTCGTGCAATAAGGCTGGTGCCAGCCGTGGGGTCGGCCGGTCGTGGGCGCGGTTGGGGCTGGCCAGCCGCACGCCTTGCGGGCTCTTCAGGTCATGTCTCCTGGCCAGTGAACTCTTGGCCGGTGATGAAGCGGCACCCTGCATGGCCACCCTCCGCCTTCGCGATTGCGCAAGTCACGCTGTTCGAGTCACGCTGTTCGAGTCACGCCGTTCAAGTCACGCTGTTCAAGTCACGCTGTTTCGGCGATCAAGTCCAATCGTCCTTACGGACGAAGCCTGACAAAACTGCCTTATCCGAAACGATGCCCGATCGCCATGGCGATTGGACGAAACGCCCGCGACGTGGTTGAGACAAATCCCCAACAACCGCGCTGGCTCATGACCCGTTCCTATCCGCGCCTCCTCCCATCCGGCGATTCCGCGCTCGTGGTCGAATTCGGCGATCATATCGACGCGGACCTGAACCGGCGCGTGCTGGCGCTCGACGCCATGCTGGCGCAAGACCAGATCCCGGGCATCGTCGAAACGGTGCCGACCTATCGTTCGCTGCTCGTGCATTACGATCCAACGCTTACCGGCTTCTCCGAGCTCGGCGCGAAGCTGATGCCGCTCGCCACGCGCGAGGGGTTGCCATCCCGCAAGGGAAGGCGTTGGCGCGTGCCGGTGGTCTATGGCGGGGAGTTCGGCATCGATCTCGAGGCCGTGGCCGAGCGCGCCAAATTGACGCCGCAAGAGGTCATCGCCCGCCATTGCGCGGGCGATTACCGCGTCTACATGCTGGGCTTCCTGCCGGGCTACACCTATCTCGGCGGCCTCGATCCGAGGCTCGCGACGCCGCGCCGGCACGACCCGCGCCTCGAGACCCCTTCCGGCACGGTCGCCATCGGTGGCGTGCAGACCGGCATCCAATGCATCACGGCCCCGAGCGGCTGGAACCTCCTCGGGCGCACCCCGGTGCGCACCTATCATCCCCATCGCGAGCCGATCTTCCTGATCGAGCCGGGCGATTACGTCACTTTCTTCCCGGTGCCGGAGCGGGAATGGCCGGCGCTCGACCGGGCGGCCGAGGCGGGCGATCCGGTTGCCGAGATGATCGACCCATGAGCCGCATCCTCGTCGATATGGTGGGGCCCGCGACCTCGGTGCAGGATGTCGGGCGCTCGGGCGCGCAGCGCTACGGCCTGACCACGAGCGGCGCCATGGACAAGGTCTCGCTCGCCATCGCCAATGCCCTTGCGGGCCAGCCGAGCGGGGCCGCCGCGATCGAGATCGGCCCGCTCGGCGCGGCCTTCAGGGTGAAAGAAGGCAGCGTGCGGGTCGGCCTCGCCGGTGCCGACCGCGCCGCGAGCCTTGGCGTCCGCGCGGCCTGGATCAACGAGACGGTGTTCATCCAGGAAGGCGAGACGCTCTTGCTCGGGGCGGCGCGCTCCGGCGTCTTCACCTATCTGTCGATCGAGGGCGGCATCGCCGGAGAGCCTGTCTATGGCAGCTTGTCGGTCTCGGCCCGCGCCGGGCTCGGAAGCCCCTATCCGCGGCCATTGCGGTCAGGAGACGAGCTCGAGGTCGGGACGGCGAGAGCCGGCACGCCCGAGCGCCGCTTCAAGCTCGTGACGAATGGGAGAGGCCCCATCCGCGTCGTGCTGGGGCCGCAGGACGACCATATGACGCCGGAGGCCGTGGCGCTCTTCCTGGCGACCGAATGGCGCGTCTCGCCCAAATCCGATCGCATGGGATATCGCCTCGAAGGCCCCAAGCTCGCCCATGCGCATGGCTACAACATCGTCTCGGACGGCACCGTGCCCGGCAGCATCCAGATCCCCGGCAATGGCCAGCCGCTGGCCCTGCTCGCCGATCGCGGAACGACCGGCGGCTATCCGAAGATCGCCACCATCATCACGGCCGATCTGCCGCGTTTCGCCCAGACGCAGGCTGGCGGCCGCGTGCGCTTTTCTGCCATATCGATCGAGGAGGCCGAGGAGGAGGCGCGCCGCTTCGCCGCCATGCTGGCGCGGATCGCAGATGGGGTCGAAACTCTCGTCAGAGGCATTGCGTCCGGCGCCAGGCCGGCTCGCGCCAGCCTCGCCTCGGCATCAGCGCCGATCTGAAATCGGCGCAGACGCCGGGAATGGGGTAACGAGCATGGGGGGCGCCATTTCACGCGAGGAGCCAGAAGATGCAGGTCGATTTGAACTGCGACATGGGCGAGAGCTTCGGACCCTGGATCATGGGCGACGACACCGCGATGCTCGACCTGATCACGAGCGCCAATGTGGCTTGCGGCTTCCATGGCGGGGATCCCCAGATCATGCTGAGGACCGCGAAGCTCGCCAAGGAGAAGGGCGTGGCGATCGGGGCGCATCCGGGCTTCCACGACATCGAGGGTTTCGGGCGCCGCCAGATCCTGGGGCTTTCGGCGCGCGAGATCGAGACATTGGTCGCCTACCAGATCGGCGCGCTCAAAGGCATCGCGGCGCTTGCCGGCCATGAGGTGACCTATGTGAAGATCCACGGTGCCCTGTCCAACATGGCCTGCGAGGACGAGATGATGGCGGCCGCGCTCGCCAACGGCATCAAGGGCGTCGATGCCTCGCTCGCCTTCGTGGTGCTGCCCTTCTCGAAGCTCGTTCCGGCCGGCGAGAAGGCCGGGCTGCGCATCGTCAACGAGGTCTTCGCCGATCGCGCCTATGAGGATGACGGGCTGCTCGTCTCGCGCCGCAAGCCCGGCTCCGTGCTGCACGACCCCGACCTGGTCGCGGCGCGCGTGCAGAAGATGGTCGCGGACCAGGCGATCACCAGCGTCTCGGGCAAGGTCAACAAGGTCGCGATCGATACGGTCTGCATCCATGGCGACACGCCGGCCGCCGTATCGCTCGCCAAGGCCGTGCGCCAGCGCCTCGACAAGGCGAAGGTCGAGGTAGCGGCTTTTGCCGGGGCACGCCGGAATTGACCACGCAGGCTCAGATCGCCATGCCGGTAGTCGCCATCGTGGGGCGGCCGAATGTCGGCAAGTCGACGCTGTTCAACCGCCTCGTCGGCCGCAGGCTTGCCCTCGTCGATGACCGGCCTGGCGTCACGCGCGACCGGCGCGAGGGAGAGGCGAGCCTCGGCGATCTCGTCTTCACGGTCATCGACACGGCGGGTCTCGAGGAGGCCAACGCCGCCTCGCTCACCGGACGCATGCGCGAGCAGACGAAGGCCGCGATCGAATCCTGCGACGTGGTGCTGATGCTGGTCGATGCGCGCGCCGGCATCCTGCCGGCCGATCGCGACATCGCCGAGCTGGTGCGGCGCGCCGGCAAGAAGGTGGTGCTGATCGCCAACAAGGCCGAGAGCCGGCATGGCGAGCTGGAGGCCTATGCGGGATTCGCGCTCGGTCTCGGTGATCCGGTCGCCTTCTCGGCCGAGCATGGCCTGGGCCTCGGCGATCTGCACGAGGCGCTGGCAAAGCTCTTGCCGCGGGAGGCAGCGGAAACGGGCCCAGACGGGGAGGCGCTGCCGCTCGAGCGCAAGCGGTCGCGGCGCGCTATCAAGCGGGCCAGCGATGCCGCCAAGGCGGCGGCGCTGCCGCCGGACGAGGCCGAGCTCGAGGAAGACGCCGACCTCGGAGACCCGGATCGGCCGCTGCGCATCGCCATCGTCGGGCGTCCGAATGCCGGCAAATCGACCCTGATCAACGCCATGCTGGGTGAGGAGCGCCTGCTCACCGGCCCCGAGCCCGGCATCACGCGCGACGCCATCTCGCTCGATTGGCAATGGCATGGGCGCCCCTTCAAGCTCTTCGACACGGCGGGCCTGCGCAAGCGCGCCCGCGTCGAGGACAAGCTCGAGAAGCTCGCGACGGCCGACGGCCTGCGCGCCGTGCGCTTCGCCGAGGTGGTGGTGTTGCTGCTCGACGCCACCATCCCTTTCGAGAAGCAGGATCTCACCATCGCCTCGCTGGTCGAGCGCGAGGGGCGCGCCATCGTCATCGCCGTCAACAAATGGGATCTCGTCGCCGATCAGCCGGGGCTGCTGCAACGCCTGCGCGCCGATGCCAGCCGGCTGCTCGCCCAGCTTTCCGGCGTCGCCGTCATGCCGGTCTCGGGTCTCGCGGTCCGCGGCATCGATCAGATGATGCAGGCCGTGCTCGATGCCTACACGGTCTGGAACGCCCGCATCCCCACCGCCAAGCTCAATCGCTGGCTCGCCGGCGTGACCGAGCGTCACCCGCCTCCGGCCGTGTCGGGGCGGCGCATCAAGCCGCGCTACGCCACCCAGGCGAAGACCCGCCCGCCCCATTTCGCGATCTTCGGCAACCAGCTCGACCAATTGCCGACCTCATATTCCCGCTATCTCGTGAACAGCCTGCGCGAGACCTTTCACCTCCCCGGCACTCCGATCCGCCTGTCGCTGCGGCACGGCAAGAACCCCTATGACGAGGGGTGAGCTGGCGGGCCGATGAGTCGAACCCTCCCCATCTCGCGATCGAAGGAAGCCGAAAATGACGCTTGGCGTAGGCGGATCGACAATCGAGGACGAGCTCGGACGGATGCGCTCCATGCGTGAAGGCGTCTTGCCGATCGATGTCGACGAGCGCCTGCGGCGTATCGCCAAAGCTCAGTCCATCATGCGCGCCCACGGCATTCAGGCGCTGCACCTCGATGCCTCGACAAGCACGTTCTATTTCACCGGCTTGCGCCTGAAGGGCAGCGAGCGGCTGCATGGGGTCGTCGTCCCCGCCGAAGGCGACATCGTCTATATCAGCCCGGCCTTCGAGGAGGCCAAGCTGCGCACCATGATCTCGCTTCCCGGCGAAATACGCTGCTGGCACGAGCATGAGAGCCCGACCGAGCTTGTCATCGATGTGGTGCGGCGGATGGGTTACGCGCGAGGCAGCATCGCGATCGACCCTTCGACGCCGTTCTTCACCTTCGATGGCCTGCGTAGGGCTGGAAACTCCTACAGCTTCGTCAATGGCAGCGTGGTGACGTCCGGTTGCCGCAAGATCAAGTCACCAGCCGAGATCGCCTTGATCAAGCGCGCCATGGAGCTGACGCTCGAGGTGCAGCGAGCCACGGCGAGCATCCTGAAAGAGGGGATCACGACGATCGAGGTCGCCGATTTCATCAGCAAGGCGCATCTGCGCCTGGGCGCAGACGCTGCTCCGAATGTCAGCATCGTGCTGTTCGGCGAGCCGACCGCCTATCCGCATGGCGTGCCCTATCCGCAGACTCTCGAGACGGGCGACATGGTGCTCGTCGACATCGGCGCCACGCTGCACGGCTACCAATCCGATCTGACGCGCAGCTATGTGTTCGGCACGCCGAGCCGGCGGCAGCGCGAAATTTGGGGCATCGAAAAGCAGGCGACGCAAGCGGCATTCGCGGCGGCGCGGCTCGGGGCGGCTTGCGAGTCGGTCGATGCCGCAGCCCGGCACGTGATCGAGGCCGCCGGGCTCGGCCCGGGCTACGCGTTGCCCGGCCTGCCGCACAGGACGGGCCATGGTGTTGGTCTCGACGTCCACGAGGAGCCCTACATCGTCAAGGGAGACGCGACGCCGCTTGCCGCCGGCATGTGCTTCTCGAACGAGCCGATGATCTGCATCTACGGCGAATTCGGAGTTCGCCTCGAGGACCACATCTATATGACGCAGGATGGTCCGCAATGGTTCACGACCCCGTCCCTCTCCATCGATGATCCGTTCGAGGTGGGCTCGCGATAGAGGGCGAGAAGGCGTCTTGCGAATGGGCACCCAGTCGCTATCCTCGCGCATGAGGCGATCCGGAGGCGCGTCGATGCCAAGGGCGATGTTTCTTGCGGCAACCGTCGGGGCGCTCGCATTGGCGCCGATCGGGGCTGCGTGCGCGGCCGATTGCCCGACCTTGCTGCATCTGCACGGCTATCTCACGGTCACTGCGGTCAAATGCGGCTACAGGGAAGCCGCGAGCATCATCGACGCTGCCAGCGCCTGCAGGGCGCAGGTCGGGCATGCGGCGGCGGCCAGGACGGCAACCGACGGCATTCGCTTTGCCCGGGGCGAGATCGTCGTCAAGGGGGGCGTTCCGGCCTGGTGCGAATTCGTCAAGGGCCAGTACCCGAGCCTCGTCGGTGGGGCACCGCGTCCTCGCTAGGGGAGCCTGCTCGAGCGCACGGCAAACGTTGACTTTCGCCCCCACCTCTTGCATAAGCCCGGCGCTCCGTCAGCGCAGCGATTTTCCAGTCGGATGGGCCGCCTCAGCGGTCGGGCCGGTCCGCCACACAGCCGATATTCCAATATTCGGCATCAATCTTGGAGTTGGTCCCGTGAAACGCACCTATCAGCCGAGCAAGCTCGTCCGCAAGCGGCGGCACGGATTTCGCTCCCGGATGGCGACCGTGGGGGGTCGCAGGGTGATCGCGGGCCGCCGCGCGCAGGGCCGCAAGAAGCTCTCCGCCTGACGCGCCGGGTCGATACGCGTCAGGTCGATGTTGCGTCCGGCATGGACATGGTCGCGAAGCCCCATGGAGGCGCGCCGCTTGGACGCTTGACGCGCTCGAGCGAGTTCCAGGCGCTGAGACGCGGCAAGCGGGTCGAGGTCGAGTTCGGCCGTCTTCAAGGAATAGCGCGAGCGCGCGGCGCGGATGCGCCCTTTGCCTTGCGTTTCGGCCTGATCGTCCCCAAGAAGCTCGGCAATGCGCCGCAGCGCAACCGCATCAAGCGGCGGCTGCGCGAAGGCTTGCGGCTCGCGCAGCTTTCCGGCTGCTTTAGCCCCCTCGGCCTTCCGGCGCAGCCCGCCGCCTCGCCGAATGCCCGGATGGTCGTCGATATCGGGATATTTCCATCGAGTTCCGCGCTCGCCATGAATTTCGAGGCCCTGGTGGCGCAGCTTTGCTCGGGCGTTGCGGCGTTGATGCGCAAGCTTGGGCGGCTTCCCATATAGGCCAAATGGCCAAAGGCCCGCGATTGAGAGTTATGAATGGACGATAAACGCAATCTTTTCACCGCGATCGGCCTGTCGCTTTTGGTCCTGATCGGCTGGAACTACTTCGTCACGCCGAGATTTGTGGCGAGCCGGCCCCCGCAGGTGGAGGCCACGGACGGCAAGTCCGCCCCGGCGCCCGGAGCCGCGACACCTTCGCCCACAACGCCCTCATTGCCGGAGGTGCCCGGTGCACCCGCCTCCACAAGCCCGGCGAAGGAGCTTTCGCGCGAGGAGGCCTTGAAGACTTCGCCGCGAGTTACGATCCGCAACGCCCATCTCGCCGGCTCGATCGCGCTCAAAGGGGCGCGCATCGACGATCTGACTTTGACGAGCTACCGCGAGACGACGGATCCCTCGAGCCCGAACATCGTCTTGTTCTCGCCGTCGCATACTGAAAGCGCGTTCTATGCCGACTTCGGAATGATCTCCGGTGGTGCGCAGCCCGACGAAATGCCGAACGCCGAAACGTCTTGGCAAGCGAGCGCAAGCGAACTCACTTCTGCGACACCCGTGACGCTCACTTGGACGAACCCGAAGGGAACCGAGTTCAAGCGCGAGATTTCGATCGACGACAACTATATGTTCACGATCACGGACACGGTGACGAACCATGGCGAGCAGCCCCTTGCCGTCTCGCCCTATGCCGTAGTGGTCCGCGAGGGCACGCCCACGGTCGCGGGCTATTACGTGCTGTTCGAGGGGCTTCTCGGCTATGTCGGCGATGGGCTTCAGGAGTGGACCTACGCCAAGCTGGATAAGCAAGGCAAGGAAAGCTACAGCGGCACCGGCGGCTTCATCGGTATCACCGACAAATATTGGGCGGCGGCCGTCATCCCCGACCAGGCGAAACCGTACACGGCACTTTTCTCCACGACCACGACTGGCGCAAAGGAATATCGTGTCATTATGCGCGAGGGCGAGCTCAGCGTCGCTCCCGGGGCCAGCGCCTCGACCTCGAGCCAGCTCTTCGCCGGCGCCAAGGTGGTGCAGCTCGTCGACAGCTACGAGAAGAACCTGAACATCAAGAGCTTCGATCTGCTGATCGACTGGGGCTGGTTCTATTTCATCACCAAGCCGCTCTTCAAGGTGATCGACTTCCTTTACAAGCTGCTCGGCAATTTCGGCCTCGCCATCCTGGTCGTCACCGTGCTGCTCAAGGGCTTGTTCTTCCCGCTCGCCAACAAATCCTACGCCTCGATGGCCAAGATGAAGGCCGTGCAGCCCCAGCTCAAGGAGCTGCAGGAGCGCTACAAGGAGGACAAGCCGAAGCTGCAGCAGGAGATGATGGCGCTCTACAAGAAGGAGAAGATCAACCCCGTCGCCGGCTGCTGGCCGATGCTGATCCAGATCCCGGTGTTCTTCGCGCTCTACAAGGTGATCTTCACCACGATCGAGATGCGCCAGGCGCCGTTCTTCGGCTGGATCCGCGATCTCTCGGCGCCCGATCCGACCTCGGTGTTCAACCTGTTCGGGCTGATCCCCTTCACGCCCCCGCATATGCTGATGCTCGGCGCCTGGCCGATCCTCATGGGCATGACCATGTTCGTGCAAATGAAGATGAACCCGGAGCCCCCCGATCCGGCCCAGAAGATGATGTTCACCTGGATGCCGCTGATCTTCACCTTCATGCTGGGCTCGTTCCCGGCAGGTCTCGTGATCTATTGGAGTTGGAACAACCTGCTCTCGGTGACCCAGCAGGGCTTCATCATGAAGCGGCACGGCGTGAAGATCGAGCTCTGGGACAATCTGCGCAAGCTGTTCCTGGGCAAGACCTCGCCCAAGACAGCATGACTTCTCTGCGTGATTTCTCCGCATGATCTTTCGGCTTGATCGATGATCGAGGCGTCCGGCAAGACGGCCGACCCCGATATGCTCGAGGCCGGTCGGCTGCTGTTCGCGCGCGAATGCGGCTTTCGCTACGCGGCGGGCACGATCGAGCGGCTGCCGCCGCTCGGCCTGCCGGAGATCGCCTTCGCGGGGCGCTCCAACTCCGGCAAATCGAGCCTCATCAACGCGCTCACCGGCCGCAGCGGGCTGGCGCGCACCTCGCGCACGCCCGGACGGACGCAGGAGCTGATCTTCTTCGAGCTCGGCACCGAGCTGATGCTGGTCGACATGCCGGGCTACGGCTATGCTGCGGCGCCCGTCGAGACGGTCAGGGCCTGGTCGGATTTCGCCAGGGACTATCTGCGTGGCCGCCGCAACCTCTACCGCGTCTATCTCCTGGCCGATGCCCGCCACGGGCTGAAAGCCGCCGATCTCGACATGCTCGACCTGCTCGACAAGACGGCAGTGTCGTATCAGCTGGTGCTGACCAAGGGCGACGAGCTCAAGGCCAAGGACGTGCCCGCGCGCCTAGCCGGCGTCGAAGCGGCGTTGGCGCGCCGCCCGGCCGCCTTTCCGGGCGTGATCTTGACCTCCGCCCATGACGGCACGGGGCTAGGCGAGCTGCGCGCCGCCATCGCCACCCTGCTCGCCGAACGGAGCTGACCGGGACCCTCAATCGGGCCAGCGCAGCAATCGCTCGAATCGTGCAGCCTTCCGGTCGGCTGGGGAGCGCGTCGGCTTGTCGTTGCGGGCGCGCGCCGCCTCGAGCTCGGCGACGACGCGGCTGGCGACGACCGTCTCTTCGCCCTCATGCAGGTTGCACGGGTCCATTTCGAAGAAGCCCAATTCGACCTCGTGATCGCGGATGATCACCGGCGGGTCGCCGGCCGCGAGCGCATCCGCCAAGTCCCAGGCGGTCGTTCCCGCAACCTGAGGATCGATCGACAATTTCAGCCGATCGATCGGATTGCCGGTGGGGTCGGGAATGGTTTCGGCCTTGACGCCGGGCACGGACGAGAAGGCCGACATCCACAGTTCGAGATAGCGGCGCTCGCGCGCCCGGATGGAAGCATGGTCGCGCCGCCCCCAGGCCTCGAGCGCCGCCATCGCGGCGACGATGCTTTCCTTGCCGACCTTCATGCCGCGCCCGATGCCGCTGTTCTGCAGGAACGTGGCGCGCACCAGGTCCTTGCGTCCCGCCACGATGCCGGCGGTCATTCCGCCGAGGAATTTATGGGCGCTGTAGACGGCGATATCGGCGCCGGCGGCGAGAAAGCCCTTGAGGTCCGATTCCGAGGCGAGGTCGGCGATGACGGGCACGCCCTTGGCGTGACAGACGGCCGCAAAGGCATCGAGCGGGATCTGGCCATAATGCACCACGTGATGCGACACCACATAGAGGGCGGCCGCGGTGCGCTCGCCGATCTTGGCGGACAGCTGATAGCTGCGCGCGTCGGTGACGTTGCCGACAGGGACGACCTTGGCGCCGGCGAGTCGGATGGCCTGTTCGACGGCGGCTCCATAACCCGTCATGTGCCCCATGAGGATCACGACCTCGTCCTTCATGCCGGTTGCGTCGGGCAATTGCTCGATGCGCGCGAGATCGGCGCCGGTCATGGCGCCGGCGATGGCGAGCGTCATGCCGGCGGCGGCGCTGGCCGTGACGAAGCCTGCTTGGCCGCCTGTCGCGTCGGCGATGACCTTGCTCGCCTTGCGGTGCAGATCATTGATCTCGACCCATTCCGGCAGGATCTCGGCCGCGGCCCTGATGGCCTCCGGCACGGCGATCGAGGCGCCGAGAGACGTCATCGTGCCCGACACATTGATGACGGGCCGCAGGCCGAGGCGCCCGCGGATGTCGGGCTTCGTCGCCTGGTTCATTGTCGCTCTCCGTCCGGCGGCTCATGCATCTCGATGCGGGCCAGGAAGGATCTCAGCCTCGGGTTGCGGGGATTGCGCAGGAGGTCGCGCGGGGGGCCTTCCTCGATTTTCTTGCCGCCATCCATGAACACCAGGCGCGAGCCGACATCGCGCGCGAAAATCATCTCGTGGGTCACGATGATCATGGTCATGCCTTCGTCGGCGAGCTTGCGCACCACGGAGAGAACCTCGCCGACGAGCTCGGGATCGAGCGCCGAGGTGATCTCGTCGAGCAGCAGGACCTTCGGCCCCATGGCGACCGCACGCGCGATGCCGACG
>JBIOEK010000074.1:0-11061 GCA_044445925.1 Hyphomicrobiales bacterium | reverse complement strand
CAGCAGCTCGCCGACGACCGCGAAGGCCGCGCCGCGCGCCTTGCCGAGGGCCTCCCGGATGGCGTCCTCGTGCAACGGCTCGAAGGTGAACCCCTGCCACAACAAGGCGAGCAAGGATTCGAAGCTTCGCCGCCCGGCGAGCTCTTCGAGATCATAGCCGCGGATGATCAGGCGTCCCGCCGCGCCGTCCACCTCGCTCAAGACGGTTTCGGCGGCAACGACGTCATCGAGGCCTGAAGAATTGGGAGCTGCGGACATGGGGCACCTCGCAAGCACTGGGTTCGCGCCAAGCTTGCGCCGTCTTTTTAAATCGTCAATATTGATTGAGATAATCAATATCAAGATCCAAGGTCAGGCCGGCAAGCGGCGATGTGCATGGAGCGATTTGCGTGACCCGCAACGCAGTAATCGGCGCCGAGGACGCGGCCTCCCGCCTCGGCATTTCGAGAGCGACCCTCTATGCCTATGTCAGCCGCGGCTTGGTGCAGGCGCGTCCGGACCCCGAAGATCCGCGCCGCAGCCTTTATGGCCGCGACGAGATCTCCCGCCTCGCCAAGGACAAGGCACGCGGCCGCAAGCCTGAGCGCATCGCGAGTGCCGCGCTCGATTGGGGTCTGCCGGCCCTCTCCTCGCGCATCACCCTCATCCGGGATGGCAGGTTGTTCTATCGGGGGCACGACGCGGTGCGGCTTTCGAAGCGCGCCAGCCTCGAGGATACGGCGCGGCTCTTATGGCAATGCGAGGCCGACGATCCGTTCAAGATGTCCGAGCGGGCGCCGCTTCCGTCGCAGTGCGCCAAGGCTGCTATCCTTCCCGCTATCGCCCCTCTGGCGCACCCTGTCGACCGCTGCCTCGCCGCCCTGGCCGCTCACGGCGTGCATAACCGCATGATCTGGCGGCGCGATCCGCGTCATCTCTGGCCGGACGCCGCGGCGCTCTTGCGCCTGATGGCGGAGGCGGTCACGGCGTCCGCTCCCGATGGCGGCGCGATCCATCGGCGCATGGCGCGGGCCTGGGGCCTTGGTCCGAAGCATGCGGAGATCATCCGCGCGGCGCTCGTTCTCTGCGCCGACCATGAGCTCAACGCCTCGGCCTTCGCGGTGCGCGTCGTCGCCTCGACGGGCGCGTCGCTTACGGCCTGCCTGATGGGTGGGCTTGGCGCGCTTTCAGGGCCGCTGCACGGTGGCACTACGAGCCTCGTCGAGATCTTGTTCGACGAGGCCGAGCGCAGGGGCGACGCGGCGAGCGTGGTCGAGGAGCGCTTGCGGCGTGGCGACATGTTGCCGGGCTTCGGTCACCGGCTCTACCCGGATGGCGATCCGCGCGCCGGCGCCTTGCTGGCGCTGCTGCCGGCCGACCGGACGCGCGACACGCTGCTTGCCGCGATGGGGGAAATCGACGGACGCCACCCGAACGTGGATTTCGCCCTCGTCGCGCTGAGGCGGGCGCTCGGCCTCATCCCCGGCTCGGCGCTCTCGATCTTCGCCGTCGGGCGCGCGGTGGGCTGGATCGCCCATGCGCTGGAGCAGCAGGCCGCGGGCAAGTTGATCCGCCCTCGGGCGCGCTATATCGGGGAAGAACCGCAGTTCTAAACATCTCTTTCGAGAAGCGCGGCCCTTCGACGCGGAGCGAAGCTGCCGTCGGTGTCGAGGCCGATCCGCAACGGCGATGACAAGGCTGTTGCAAGAGCCGACGATCTCGACAGTCTGGTCTTGTGCGAAGTATACGACGCCGAGCGGCGGGAGTTCTCATGCGCGCCTATATTGAGTCACTGGCGGCCAATGGCGGCGTGCGCATCGTGGAGCGGGAGGTATCGGGCCGGCACGAGCTCGCGGCGGTCACCCAGGCGTCGCAGAAGGAAAGCGATGCGCCCTTGCTGTTTCGCAAGGTCACCGGTAGCCGCCTGCCCGTCGTCACCAATGTCTATGGCAGCCGCCCGCGGCTGATGCGGATGATCGGGGCGGGGAAGCAGTCCTTTTGCCGCCGCTGGATGGAGCTGATGCAAGTGCCCCCTTTGCCTCCCGTCGCCGTCGGCGAGCCGAACGGGCTGGCGGAGATACACCTCACCGAGCTGCCGCAGATCACCTATTTCGAACGCGATGCGGGACCTTATCTCACGGCCGGCGTCTTCCTTGCGAACGACCCCGATACGAGAGTTCCCAATCTCTCCTTCCACCGCAGCCAGATCATCGGCGATCAGGAGCTGCGCGTCAGGCTCGGGAGCTCGCACGACCTGACGGACTACCAGCTCCGGGCGGAAGCGCGTGGCGAAGCGCTGGAATGCGCGATTCTCATCGGCGCCCCACCCGCTTTCGTGCTGGCTGCCGCGGCGCCGCTTCAAGCGGATGAGAGCGAGGTCGAGGTCGCGGCAAAGATCGCGGGCGAGCCCCTGCGCCTGCGGCGCTGCCGGACCGTCGCACTGGACGTGCCCGCCGACACCGAGATCGTGGTCGAGGGTCGTATCCTGCCGCATCTGCGCCGGCCCGAAGGGCCGTTCGGCGAGTTCATGGGCACCTACGTGCCGGAAGGCGACAATCACGTGTTCGAGGTGACGGCCGTGGTGATCAGGCCGGGCGCGACCTTCCACGCACTGACCTGCGGCTCGCCCGAGGATCTGCGCCTGCTCGAACTCGCGGTCGCGACCCGCACCTACCAAGCGCTCATCGCGGCCAAGCTGCGCGGCATCATCGACGTTGCCTGCGTACCGTTCGCGATGAGCACCGTGGTGCAGATGCAGCAGCACTATGAGGGGCACGCCAAGCAGGTGCTGCTCACCGCCATCGGCGCCAATCACGACTGGAACAAGACGGTCTTCGCGGTCGACGAGGACGTCGACCTCAACGATTTCGACGATGTGTGGTGGGCCTTCCTCACGCGCGGGCGTGCCGATCATCGGGCCATGATCGTCTCCGAGGCTCCAGGCTTCTACCGCGATCCGAAGAAGGATCATTGGGGTCGGCTCGCCATCGACGCCACCGTGCCCTATGGCCGCAAGGACGAGTTCCTGCGCAAGCGCATTCCCGGCGCCGACCAGATCCGCCTGTCGGACTATCTCGCCTGACGGGGCGAACGAGGCGGAGACGAAACCTAACAGCCGCCGCCGAAACTGCCTTGCACTCTCGCCGACCGAACCATCTGGGAGAAGGATATGATGCGATTTTGGTTCCTGGCGCTCGTCCTCGTCACGGCGCTCTCGTGCACTCTTGGAGCGGTTTGGGGAGCGAAGGCCGATACGCTTGCCGAGGTGCGACAGCGCGGCGTGCTGCGCTGCGGTGTCTCCGACCGCGCACCGGGCTTCTCCTTCGCCGACGAAAAGGGCCAGCGCCAGGGCTTCGAGATCGATTTTTGCGACGCGCTCGCCGCAGCTATCTTCGGCACGCCCAAGGTGGAATACGTGCCGCTGCTGCCGCGCGACGCATTCGCCACGTTGAAGAACGGCGGAGTCGATATCTTCGCCGACCGCGCGGCATGGACTTTCCTGCGCGACACCTCCGTAGGGCTGAGCTACGCGGCGATATATTTTTATGAGGGCCAGGGCTTCATGGTGAAGAAGTCCCTCGGGGTGAAGAGCGCCAAGGAGCTGCAGGGCGCCTCCTTCTGCACGACCCAGGGCACGACCTACGAGCTCAATCTTGCCGACTGGGCGCGGGCCGAGAAGATCGAGTACAAGGTCCTCACCTTCGCCGATTTCGACGAGGCGCGCCGCGCCTATGAAAGCGGGCGTTGCGACGTGTGGACGGCCGATGTCGGCAATCTCGCCACGCGCGGCATCGCTTTGCAGAACCGCGCCGATCACGTCATCCTGCCCGAGATCATTTCGCGCGAGCCGCTAGGCCCCATGGTGCGCGACGGCGACGAGTGGTGGCGCAAGATCGTCTTCTGGGTCCACAACGCGCGTGTCGCGGCCGAAGACTTCGGCATCACGAGAGCCAATGTCGATGAGATGAAGGCGTCGACCGCGAACCCCGAGATTCAACGCCTGCTCGGCGTCAATGGCGAGTTCGGCGCCAAGCTCGGCCTGTCGAACGATTGGGCCGTCAGCGTCATCAAGGCAGCGGGCAATTATGGTGAGACCTGGGAGCGCCATCTCGGCCCATCGACCCCGCTCCATCTCCCGCGCGGCCTGTCGGCGCTGGTCAGGAATGGCGGGCTTCTCTACCCCCTGCCCTTCCGTTGAAAGTCCTCGCTCGGCGATGAGGCGGGGCTTGCGGCTTATCCCGCCGTTTATCCCGCCTTGGCGCCATGCGCACCAGCGCAAGTTGCTGATCCAGCTTTTCGCCGCGGGGGTGACCACGGCGGCCCTCGCCCTCCTGGTTACGAACATCGTGGCCAATCTCGAGGCGCGCGGCGTGCACACGGGCTTCGGCTTCCTCACGCAGCGAGCGGGTTTCCAAATTACGCCGGCCCTGATCCCCTTCAACGAGGAAGCCAGCTTCGGGCGCGCCTTCCTGGCGGGGCTCCTCAACACCGTCCTCGTCACGGCGCTCGCCGTCCCGCTCGCGAGCGGCCTCGGCCTTGCGCTCGGTCTTCTTGGCCTGGCGCGAACCACGCTGATCCGTGGGCTGGCGCGCCTCTATGTCGAGATCGTGCGCAACATACCCCCGATCATCCAGCTGTTCTTCGTCTACTTCGTGGTGCTGCGCGGCCTGCCGCCACCGCGCCAGAGCTGGCGACTGCTTGATCTCGTCTTCCTCAATAACCGAGGACTCTATCTGCCCTTGCCGGGTTGGCGCTGGGACATACCGCAACTGCGGGGCTTCAACATCGCGGGCGGCGTCAGTCTAGGGCCCGAGCTTCTGGCCCTTGTCACGACGCTCGCCATCTACCAGGCGGCCTACATCGCCGAGACCATACGCAGCGGGCTAGGCGCCGTGCCGGCAGGCCAGGCCGAAGCCAGCCGCGCCTTGGGGCTGACGCGGTGGCAGAGCCTGCGCCTCGTCATCCTGCCGCAGGCGCTGCACGTCATTCGCCCACCCCTGACCACCATTTACGTCAACACACTGAAAGGCTCGACGCTGGCGGCAGCCATTGCCTATCCGGATCTTGTTTCGGTATTCGCCGGCACGGTCTTGAACCTCACCGGTCAAGCACTCGAGATCATGCTGGTGACGGGCGCGGCCTACCTGGCGCTCAGCGCCTTGATCTCGGCACTGATGCAGCTCGGCGACAGGCGCGCGCCGGCGGAGGGGCGATGATCGGGCCGAGCTTGCTCATGCGCCTGCGCACGCACCTGCCCACGACGCCCGCTGCGCTGGCCGCGACCCTCCTCGCGCTCGTCGTGGTCAGCCTGCTGTTGATCCGTCTCGCCGACTTCGTGGTCCTGGATGCGTCCTGGCATGGCACGGCCGCGGACTGCCGGGCATCCGCAGGACTCTGCTGGGCCTTCCTGCGCGAGCGCGGCGCAAGCTTCGTCTACGGCTACTATCCGGTCGAGGAACGCTGGCGGCTCGATCTGCTGCTCGCCCTCGTTCTCCTCGCCGGCCTGCTCGTCGCGACGCTGCGCCGGCACAAGATCGCGGCCGCGGCGGGCGCCTTCCTGCTGCCGGCCGTGGGTGCCGCATTCGTGCTGGGCGGCGTGCTGGGCGCTCCACCGCCGAGCACCGCCCAGCTCGGAGGCTTCTGCCTCACCCTGCTGCTCTCGCTCGCCGCGATAGCGATGGGCTTGCCGTTCGGCCTCGGCCTCGCCCTGATGCGGGAGAGCGACATGCCTGTATTGCGTGTGATCGCCGCCTCCTGGATCGAGTGGTGGCGCGGGCTGCCGACGATCGTCGTCCTGTTCTTCGCGATCGCCGCTTTCCCGCTGCTGGTGCCCCCGAACACCGAGATCGACAAGGTTCTGCGCGTGCTCGCGGCCTTCACCTTCCTGACATCTGCTCTGTTTGCCGAAGCGTTCCGCGCCGGGCTGCGCGCGGTGGGGGCCGGCCAGTCTCAAGCGGCCCGAGCGCTGAGCCTCAAGCCGCTGACCACGCTGCGCCTCGTCGTCCTGCCGCAGGCGCTCGGCATCGCGGCGCCCAATATCGTAAACGTATCGATTGCCCTCATCAAGGAGACGACCCTCGTCCTCGTCATCGGGCTCTACGACCTGTTCGGCATGATCCAGAATGCGACGGTCGATCCGCGCTTTGCGTCCGAATCCGTCACGCTCACGGGCTACGCCATGGCCGCTTGCGGCTACCTCCTGCTTTGCTTCGGCCTCTCGAGCATCGCGCGCCGCCTGGAAAAACGATAGCTCTCCGGAGACGGCGCCAGCTTGCGAGACCTACCACTTTTCGGGATCATGCGCTGACGAGGAATTGCGCCGCGGCGCGGACGCCCCACATCATGGCGCATGAACCGCTTCGCCGCCCTCCTCGACCGTTTGGCCTATGAGCCTTCGCGCAATGCCAAGCTCGCGCTGATCGGCGAGCATTTCCGCACCGAGCCCGATCCGGAACGGGGCTATGCCCTCGCAGCGATGACGGGAGCCTTGAGCTTCAAGCTCGCCAAGCCTGGCTTGATCCGGACGCTGATCGCCGAGCGCACCGACCCTGTGCTGTTCGCGCTCTCCTATGATTATGTCGGCGATCTCTCCGAGACCGTCGCGCTCTTGTGGCCGCGCCCCGCCGGGACGACGCCCGACACGCACCCCCCCTCGCTCGCCGCCGTGATCGAGGGCCTGCGCCAGACCTCGAAATCGGCGCTGCCGGCGCTCCTCGCCTCCTGGCTCGACGGGCTCGACGAGACGGGCCGCTGGGCGCTCTTGAAGCTGATCACCGGCGGCTTGCGCATCGGCGTCTCGGCGCGTCTCGCCAAGACTGCGCTCGCCGCGCTCGGTGGGCGCGATCCCGACGAGGTCGAGGAGGTGTGGCACGGCCTCGCGCCGCCCTATCTCGAGCTCTTCGCCTGGATCGAGGGAAGGGCCGGGGCGCCGCTTGGACGCGACTCCGCGCCCTTCCGCCCGCCCATGCTCTCCCATCCGCTCGAGGAGAGCGACAGGGCGGCGATCGATCCCTTGAGCTTCGCCGCCGAATGGAAATGGGACGGCATCCGCGTCCAGGCGGCCGCCGGGCGCGACACAAAGGGACGCAAGGTCGCGCGCGTCTATACGCGCACGGGCGAGGATATCTCGCACACATTCCCGGATCTGCTGGAGGTCCTTGGCTTCGAGGCGGCGATCGACGGCGAGCTTCTGGTGAGGCGCGAGCGGCGCGTGCAGAGCTTCAACGAGCTGCAGCAGCGGCTCAACCGCAAGAGCGTGACGGACAAGCTTATCGCCGGCTATCCCGCCCATCTGCGCGCCTATGACCTTCTGGTCGAAGGCGAGGAGGATCTGCGGGCCCTGCCCTTCAGCGAGCGCCGTCGGCGCCTCGCTGCCCTCATCGAACGGCTCGCCGAACCGCGCATCGACCTGTCGCCGCTCGTGCGGTTCACGAGCCTCGATGATCTTTCCGCCGCGCGCGCCGACCCTGCGTCTTTCGGCGCCGGCGAGGATGCCCAGGCGGTCGAAGGCCTGATGCTGAAGCGACGCGATTCGCCCTATCTGCCGGGACGGCCGAAGGGCTTGTGGTTCAAATGGAAGCGCGATCCGCGCCTCGTCGACGCCGTCCTGATGTATGCCCAGCGCGGGCACGGCAAGCGCTCCTCCTTCTATTCGGACTACACATTCGGCGTCTGGAGAGCGAGCCAAGAGGGCGATGAGCTGGTGCCGGTCGGCAAGGCCTATTTCGGCTTCACCGACGAGGAGCTGAAGGAACTCGACCGCTTCGTGCGCAACAACACCGTCAATCGCTTCGGCCCGGTGCGCGAGGTGACGCATGAGCCGCATGCGGGCCTGGTGCTCGAAGTCGCCTTCGAGGGCTTGCAGCGCTCGACGCGCCATCGCTCCGGCATCGCCATGCGCTTTCCCCGCATCAACCGCATACGCTGGGACAAACCGCCTAGCGAGGCCGACCGCATCGAGGCCTTGTTGAGCCAGCTCCCACAAGACGCGGCACCGCTCGCCGGCGCCGGACCGCTCGATGTCTAGATCGTGATCTTCAAGGAACCTGGTTTCCGCTTTTCGAGATCATGCTCTAAGCTTGCCTTCGCGCCCCCTTGGCGGGAAGCACCGAGGCATTTCCCGCATTGGCCGCGAATCGGAGCGCTGCCGCGATGCATGAGAGCGGACCCCTTCATATCGTCATCGTCGACGATCATCCCTTGTTCCGCGATGCGTTGAAGGTCACGTTGCAAAACAGACTTGCCGCCGCTTCGATCGAGGCCGCCGGATCGCTCGAGGAAGCGACCAAGCTGATCGGCGCATGCGAGATCGACCTCGTGCTCCTCGACCTCACCATGCCGGGCGTGCAAGGCCTGTCCGGGCTCCTCTATCTTCGGACGCAATTCCCGAGCTTGCCGGTGGTCGTCATCTCGGCGACCGAGGATCGCGGCATCGCCCGCAAATGCCTGGCTTTCGGCGCTGCGGGCTATGTGCCCAAGAGTGCCAGCGTCGCCAGGATCAACGAGGCGATCGACAAGGTGCTCGCCGGCGGCCTCTTCCTGCCCATGGAGATGGAGGCCGAGAACGATGCCGATCACGATGCCGAGGCGCTCGCCGCCAGACTGTCGGCGCTCACGCCTCAGCAGGTGAAGGTGCTGATGATGCTGTCGCAGGGGCTGCTCAACAAGCAGATCGCCTATGAGCTTTCGGTTTCCGAGGCGACGGTGAAGGCCCATGTCTCCGCCATCCTGACGAAGCTCGGGGTCGAGAGCCGCACCCAGGCCGTGATCCTCGCGGCGCGGATCGCGGGCATCTTGCCGGCGCCGACGCCCGCCTCCGGCTGAGAGGCTTGCGGACCGCCGCGGCGGCTGTTAGCGCCAGCATTGGCCGAGCAAGAAAGATCTGGGCCGAGCCAAAAAAGATGTGAGCCTCAGCGAGAAAGATCATGCCCGACACACAGCTCAACCGCTTCCTCGGAGGATCGCCGGCGAGCGTGATCTTGAGGCTCCTGGTGATTTCGCTGATCGTCGGGGCGGCGATGGCGTTCTTCAATCTGACCCCGCGCGATCTCATCGAAAGCGTGCGCCATCTCATCGAGACTCTTCTCGGCAGCGGCCTCGAAAGCCTGCGTACCATCCTCGTCTATATCGCCTATGGGGCACTGGTGGTGGTGCCGATCTTCATCCTGGTCAGGCTCTTGAAGATGGCTCGGCGATCCTGAGGCCGCGATGGGCTCAGCCCTTCGCGATTTCCGCAGCCTCGCTCCCCACGACATCCGAGAGACGCGCCTTACCCTCGCTGGCGAGGCGCGAGACCAAGCCGCGCTTGATCTTGCCGATCAGCGCTGGGCCCTTGAACACCAGCCCGCTATAGAGCTGCAGGAGGGTGGCGCCGGCATTGATCTTGGCCCAGGCGGTCTCCGGGCAATCGATGCCGCCGACACCGATCAGCGGCAGCTTGCGCCCGGCGCGCAGATAGGTCTCGGCGAGAAGGCGCGTCGACGGCCGAAATAGCGGACGTCCCGACAAGCCGCCCTCCTCATGCGCCAAGGCCACTTCCTTGAGCGAAGCCTCGCGCGCGACCGTGGTGTTCGAGACGACGAGGCCGTCGATGCCACGCGAAAGCACCACGGCGACGATATCGTCGAGCTCGGCGAGCGAGAGGTCCGGCGCGATCTTGACGAGGAGCGGCGTGTGACCGCCACGCGCGACCGCTGCGCAATCACGCGCCTCGATGGCGCGCGCTACGAGATCGTCGAGCGCGGCCCTTCCCTGCAGCCCGCGCAAGCCGGGCGTATTGGGCGAGGACACATTGATGGTGATGAAGGCGCAGAGCCCCGCTAGCGCGATGATGCAGGCCGCGTAGTCGCCGGCGCGGTCGGCCGATGTCTTGTTGGCCCCGACATTCACGCCGACGATGCCGGGCGATCCTTCTCGCGCCGCGAGGCGCCGCGTCATCGCCTCGACGCCCGCGTTGTTGAGCCCGTAGCGATTGATCACCGCCGCGTCGGCTGGCAGCCGAAACAAGCGCGGCCGCTCGTTGCCCGGCTGCGGCAGCGGCGTCACACCGCCGATCTCGATGAAGCCGAAGCCGAGCCTCAGGCACCCGGCGATCGCTTCGCCGTCCTTGTCGAAGCCGGCCGCGAGGCCGACGGGGTTGGCGAAGTTGAGGCCAAGCGCGCCCACGGCGAGGCGCGCATCGTCCTCTCCGGGAGCCGGCAGCGGCAGCGTACGCAATGCCGCGATGGCGAGTCGATGGGCGCGCTCGGCGTCGAGCCTCTCGAGCAGCGGAGCCGTGAGACGAAAGCCGAGCTCGATCATCATGGCGATTGCAATCTCCGCGGCGACGGCAAGAGGTGAATTCCATCCGCGCCGAGCGGCATTGCTTCGACGAAGCGCACCGCCTCCATAGGCAGCGCGCCGTAAAGATGCGGGAACAGTGCTCCCCCGCGCGACGGCTCGAAGCGCAAGCCGGAGCCGAGCGCCTCGGCCTCGACGGCGATCAGGAGAAGATCGTCACGCGCGGCGAAATGCTTTGCGGCCGTCTCGGCGAGCTGAGCTGCCGTCGAGAAATGGATGAAGCCGTCGCGCTCGTCCACGGCCGAGCCACGATAGACGCCTTGCCGCTCGGCTGTCCGCCACTCCGCTTCTCCGCAGATCTTGAAGATGAGGCTCATAAGCTGTCTCGATTCGCGGCCTCGCCGCGAAGGCTGATTGCACGCCCAACGCGGGAGGAGATGTTCTGGACTCGACTCCATAGACGAGATGACATGGCGCTCGCGCATCAACAAGTCCCGCGACTCATCGACGCTTTTGCTGGCGCATATGGGGTGCCGACCGCCCTTTCAGCGTTCCGAGCAGGCTCGAATCAGCACCCATCGAGCGCGGGAGCGACCGCGCAGCGTGGAAATTCGCGTCGGCACGAAGACTGTAGAGCGTTAAGCTTTCGTAAAGGAATTGCGGCGCCGCCTAACGAGGTTGTTGAATTGCGCCCCTTCAATACCGAGGAAAGGCGCGCCGGAATGGGTCGGCTCCACACCGCCCCGAGGGCGTGCAGGGCCGGCCAGAGGCAGTAATGTGTTGAAGGAAAACAATATCGTTTTT
>JBIOEK010000073.1:0-11135 GCA_044445925.1 Hyphomicrobiales bacterium | reverse complement strand
GTCGCGGCGACGCCTTGGATCGGACGGGTCGAGCTTGGCGAGGTTCCTGAAGAGATCGAGGGACTCACGCGCCGCCTTCTCGGCGGCGGCCAGATCGCCCACCGCGAAATAGGTCTTGACGAATTCGTTGAGCATCGCGGCCCGGTCACGCAACAAGCCGAGGTCGCCGGGCGCGCTGTCGCGCAGCGTGTCGATCGTCCGGCGCACCCGTTCGAGCACGTTGCGTACGGTCTCGACCCTGATGCCGCCGACATCCCTCAGACCCTGCGCGATATCGAAGGTGAGGCCGTGCACGGCGCTCTCGGCGGCGGCGAGAACCTTCTCGGCAATCGCCTTTTGCGCCTGCGCCTCCTGCTCGGCGAGCTGTGCCGCATGGCGCTGGTCGACGGCGATCTTGGCGAAGATGCCGGCGCCGAGGGCGAGGAGCGCGAAGAGGCAGGCGGCGAGCCCGATCAGCCATTGCGCCCGGTTGGCGCGCCGGCGCGACGCCTGAACGAAGGCGCGCCCCTCTTTCGATATCTCCTCGCCGTAGCGACGCAGGATGCTTTCGGCCTGCGCCAAGGGCAGGCCGCGCGGCAGGAGGAGCTCGGCGCGCCGACCGGAGGCTTCATAAGCCTGCCGGCGGGCCTCGATCTCCTCGCGGATGCGGTAGAAATCGGCGCTCTCGGCGACGATGGTGCGGGCCCGCGACCAATCGACGAGCACGCGCTGATGCGACAGGCGGATCACCGCCGCGCCGCCCTCGCCTCGGGACTGCAAGAGGCGCGACTCGACGAGCGCGGCCACGAGCGCACGCGAGGCCGCGTCGGGCGCGGCCTCGGCGAGGCCGGCATCGCGGGCCGTGAGCGAAGCCGGCCCTTCCCTTTCATGGGAGGGCTCGGCGAGATGGCGCAAGAGGCGCGGCAGGCTCGCCGCAGCGTGCTCGCCGAGGCCCGCGAGCGCTTCCTCGCCCGCCTTGTCGATGATGCCCGAAAGGCCCCCTTGCGCCTCATAGGCCAAGAACGTGAGCCGCGTCTCTTCGCCGACCGTTGCCCGCGCCTCGAAGAGCCGGGCGAGCGCGAGCTGCAGCAAGGGCAGCATGTCGGGCCTGTCGGCATCGCGCAGCAGCCGCTCGTCGAGGCCTTCTCCGGTCGCCGTGTCGCGCTCATAGACGAGGCCCGCCGCCTCGGCGGGCTTGCGCACGATCTCGGCGAGCTCGGCGAGGCCGGGCGGGCTGAGATCATAGGCCGCGCCCGCCTCCTTCAAGGCAAAGAGCGAAGGCTCGCGCAGCAGGAGCTCGTAGAGCTCGGCCCGCAGGGTCGCGGCGACCCAGACGCGCTTCGTGGCCACGAGCTCGGCCATGAGCTTGCCGAAGCGCAGACGCTCCTCGGCGGATACCGAGGCCGAGAACATCTCGTCGAGCTGGTCGACCAGGAGCATCAGATCGCAGCGCGCCTCGCGCTCGAACCCTTCCTCACCGCGCACCCGCGCGGAGACGCGCGCCAGGGCCTCGATCACCGGCCTCACCGCGGCGGCGTCGGCATGCGACAACAGGGCGGCGAGATCGGCGGATGTCGCATAGGCGCCCTCGGCGATCTCGGGGAGGGCGAGAGGCGGCCCTTGCTCCGCCGCCGCCTCGCCGGGCTTGCGCATCAAGGCCGAGGCGAGCGCCGCGATCGGTCCGTTCGTGCCCTCGTTCGGGCGCATCTCGACGACACGCCAGGCATCGACTGCATCGACCACACCCGGCGTCGCGAGGCGCGGCGCGAGGCCGGCGCGCAGCAGCGAGGACTTGCCCGACCCGCTCGCCCCGAGAATCAGGAGAAAGGCCGTGCCCCGCGCCGCCGCGTCGCGCCAGGCATCGAGGCCGCGCGTGACGTCGCGCGAACGCCCGAAGAACACGGATGAATGCTCGGCCCCATAGGCGCGCAAACCCGGGAAGGGCGAGCCTTTGATGGCGATCGGCCAGACGACCGCGCGACCGCGCAAGACCTTATGCGACAGCCATTCCCGCAACAGGCGCTCGAGCTGGCCCTCGAACTCATCGGTCGTCGCGAAGGTCTGGAAGGCCGCCTTGAATTGCCCCTCCGGGGTGATGAAGAAGCGCGAGAAGAAGGTCTTCAGCCTTTCCCATTGCTCGCGCGTCGCCTTCTCGCCCTCGCTATCGTCGAGCTTGACGCTCGGCGGCTCGGGGCAGCGAAAGACGTAGACGTCCGGAAGCTCGGCGCCATGCAGGCGCTTGTCGATGGCGGTGAGCACCTCATAGGCGGTGCCGCTCGGATAGGGCTCCCCGCCGGGCATCCTCTCGAAATCGAGCGGTAGCTCGGTGCCGAGCCTGCCGCGGAAGATCGCCACCACCAGGTCGCAGGCGTCGGCTTTAGGGATTTGCGTCTGGAAGGTCGCATGCGCCTGGTAGAAGGAGCTCTCCCAGCGCACCGCGACCAGCCGCGCGAGGCCTGAAAACTCGCCGTTCAGCCGCTGCACGACACGCTCGACGCGCTGGCGCTCACGCAACGCGTCGCCGGGCGAGGAGACAAAGACGCGATAGGTATCCATGCTGGGCAGACAGGCTAGAGCCGGCGGTAGTCGGGTTCAAGCAACACGGACGGGCGAGCATGGCCCGGGTTTCAGGTTAACGCGACTACGCTTGATATCGGAAGATCGAGGCGTGGCGCTGATTGTCTCCCTCACCCCGCGAAGCGGTGGGGAGGGTGGCCCGACCCCTGGCTTCGAAATTCCCAGCGCCGGAGCCGGACTTGAAGCCGGGGGGAGGGAGGAGCCAGCGCCGGCCATTAACCTGAACTCCGAGCCGTGACAGGCGAGCACTGCCCGGTTCAGGCCTCCTCGGGCCCGCTCTCCTTGACGCGCAGAACCTCGCGCGCCAGCGCCCTGGTGATGCGCCGCCGTGTCGCGAGCGAATGCTGGTCGAGCGCCTCGACTGCGGCGCGCACGCCCGCGAAGGAGCGCTCGGCGAGCGTCAGGATGGCCTCGACGACGCCGGCGTCGACCACAAGCTGACGGTCGACGAATAGCTTGATGATGACCATGCGCATGAGCGCCTCGTCGGGTTCCTCGATATGAATGGCCGGAGCCAGGCGAAGCCGCGACAGGAGATCGGGCGTCGCGAGATTCCAGAGCGCCGGCTCGCTGACGGCGGTCAGCAGCAGATGCGAGCCGCGCAACTTCGCGGCGTTGATGAGATGGAACAGCGCCGCCTCGTCGCCTGGTTCATGGGCATCCTCGATCAGCAGGGCCCGCGGCGCCGTGAGCCGCGCCACGCCCTCGACTTCGAGCTCGGCGCGCCGCAGGGTCCAGGCGTGGGCGCGGCTCGCCCAGATGGCTCCGAGATGCGTCTTGCCGGAACCTCTCGGTCCGACGAGGAGAAGGGCCTCGCCCGGCCAGCTCGGCCAAGCCTCGATCATGGCGTAAGCGCGCTCGTTCGACGGCCCGACGACGAAATCCTCCTGGAGGAAGCGCGGCTCCTGGGGCAGATCGAGCAGCAATTGGCGGGGTTCTTCCCCGCCGCGCTCGCCGGGCCGCGAGGGTGGATTTCGCTTCATGGCGCCTTCAATAGCGGAGGGGCGAGCGCGCCTTCCAGCTAAATCCGACATTCGCTCCGGGCGAAATGCGCGGCCGGGAAAAGGCGACCGAGACAACGCGGTCATCTTGATTAACATGTCCTCAATGGATCGTGATTATATGATCGATTGCCTTATGAAATGGCGCGCCGGAATTGCGGAGACGTCCAACCCAGGATCGAGCTGCCGATGTATCCAGCCTTGCGGAAAAGGGGGGCAGGACCGCGGCGCGCACGAACGTCAATTGGGGAATACCGCATCATGGCCGCCGGAAGATCAGCTACCCATGCGAAAACCTAGAAGCCTTGCCCGTTCCTTCGCCGCGGCAAGCATGCTGGTGCTGGGTCTCGCCGGCTGCCAAGCCACCGACCTGCTCCAGGCGCCGGATACGGCGACCCCGGCGACGACCCCGACCGTGGCGGAGCCCGCGGAGGTCAAATATTTTCCTTCTGACGAGCCCTTGCGCCAGGGGATCGAGCATTTCGGTCGAGGCGATTTCGGGCTCGCCCAACGATATTTCCAAGACGCCGTGGAAAAAGCTCCCCGCGACGTGACAGCCTGGATCGGTCTCGCCGCGAGCTATGATCGTCTGGGGCGATTCGACCTTGCCGATCGGGCCTACCATTCGGCCATCAGGCTCAAGGGAGAAAGCACCCAGATCCTGAACAATGAGGGCTATTCCTACATGCTGCGCGGCGACCTCACCAAGGCCCGAGCCAAGTTCCTGGCCGCCAGCCGGCGCGAGCCGGACAACCCGACAATCGCCAACAACCTGCACCTTCTCGACGGCAGCTCCAAATATATCGAGCGTCCGGCGGAATAGAGGCTTTCACGCCTAGTTAGCCCCTCCACGCCATCGCCTTGTGCGCTTCGTCATGGCCGTCACCCTCCATGACGCGACACTCGCTGCCGGGCGGCAGCTATGCCTTGTCCGGACCGGGCTTCCACCGGCTCGAACAGGCCGCCTTGCTTGGCGCGCCATGCATCCTCGAATCTGCGGCAGACGAGGAGCCGACGGTAGAGCGCGCTCCTCGTCCCGCAAGCGGGCGAATGAAGAGCGTCATTCCAAAAGCATAGCCAGGGCGTGAGATCGCTCTCGCAAGCTGTTTCCTCGCAATTCCGCGAAAAGCGCAGTCACGACCCACCAGTAAGTCGAGATTAACTACGCAATCAATTTAAGCTTCCGGTTAGCAAACTTGCAACAGCTACACCGCAGGATAAGGGAGGGTCACGCGTCGAAGATAACCAGGCCGCGCGGCAGATAAAGAGACAGTTTACTATGATGCCGCAAAGCTTGTGTCCGCGCGATGAGAAAGGCCGTGCCTCGGGGTTCTCGACCCCCGAGAGAGCCGGCGCGAACGCGGCCCAGCATAGCCTAGCCGCCGTTCTCGTCTCAAAAGCCGGCCAGTCCCGGGCGCGGCTACGAGAGAAGCTCGGGTCACAGTCATGAAAACTAGCCGCTTGGTCATCATCGGCGTTGCACTCGCGGCTGGCCTGACCGCCGCCTATCTGTCGAGCGGCACTCGGGAGCCGAGCCAGGCGCCTCCGGCCCCGGCCGAGCCCGAAAAGGTCGCGGCGGCCGAGGTGCTGGTCGCGGCCACGGATCTACCGCTCGGAATGCGGATTAGCGCCCATGACGTGAAATGGCTGTCCTGGCCGACCGAAGGGCTCGGCAACGGCATGATCCTCAGGAAGGACACACCCGACATGCTGGCCGCCAGCGCGGGCTCGCTGGTGCGCGAAAGCTTCGTCGCCGGCGAACCCATCCGCAAGGAAAAGCTCATCAAGGCCGATAGCGGCTTTCTCGCCGCCATCCTGCCTTCGGGCAAACGTGCCTTCGCGATCGGCATCGATCCGCAAGGCACGACCAGCGCCGGCACGCTGATCCTGCCGAATGATCGCGTGGACGTGGTCCAGATCTACAAGGATTTGCGCGGCTCCAAGGCGTCCGGAACGGACATCTATTCGAGCCAGACGCTGTTGGAGAATATCCGCGTCCTCGCCATCGGTCCCAATATCGAGGAGAAGAACGGCGCGCGCGTCGCGGTGGGCCAGACCGCGACGCTCGAGCTCACCCCGGTCCAGGTGGCGGCCGTCGCGCTCGGGGCGCGCACCGGCACGCTGACCTTGGCGCTCCGCAGCGTCGCCGACGCGAACTCGTCGGAGCCGATGCAGCGTCCCGAGACCAGAATGGTCACGATCGTGCGCGGCGATACCCGTCAGGAATACGCCGTGCTGCAAGACGGTCAGAACTCCAGCGTGGCTCGGACATCGCCGCCACGCATCGCGCTTGGCAAAATACCAATGTACTGAACGGTTTACTTGGCTGGGAAAGGCGGGGCTTGCAATGTCGAATGGGGCAGGTGGGGGCGGCCGGGCTCGGCGCGACCTGATGTCTGTCGGCCGGTCGGCGCGATCGACCCATCGAGATGCCGCCTGCGTCGCGGCCCTGGCTTGGCTCGCCTTGGCCTTGCCCCTCCCGGCTCGGAGCGCCGAGACCCAAGGGGATGTCGCCTGGCAGAGCGAAGGAGTATCGGTGCGCCATGTCGTGGTGACACTCTTCAAGTCCCACACATTCAAGCTCGACCGGCCATTCGCGACGGCGGTGGTCGGGTCGCCCGAGATCGCCGACGTGCTGCCCATGACCGACAGCTCGATCTACATCCAGGGCAAGAAGGTCGGCACCACCAATGTCTCGGTATTCGACGCGAAGAGCCGGGTGATCGGCGTGCTCGACCTCGAGATCGTGCCCGATACGGGAAACCTCCGCGACAAGATCCAGACGAGCACCGGCAGCCGCGATATCCGCGTCTCGAGCTCCAACGGCCAAGTGGTGCTCAGCGGCGAGGCGAAGGACGCGATGTCGGCCGAGCGGGTCGTCGCTCTCGCCAAGGGGCTGTCGCCCGAGGCTCCGATCGTCAACGCCATGAGGGTCCAGTCCTCGCAGCAGGTGCTGCTCAAGGTACGCTTTCTCGAGGCCAGCCGCGACGCCGGGCAGGCGCTCGGAGTGAACTGGTCCGGAGCCAACAACAAGGGCACGCGCGGAGTGAGCACGGGGTCGGGTAGCTTGTCGGCAGGCCGACCCGCAATCGGAGGGGTCGATGCCAGCGGCAACCAGAATGCGACGAGCGCCGGTGTCCCCATCTTCGGTGCCCTCGGAACGCTCGTGGGCGGTGCGTCGTCGTCGCAGCCTTTCGGCGTGCTGCTCGCCAACCTGGTCAACAAGGGCACCAGCATCGACGTGCTCGTCAGCGCGCTCGAATCGAAGGGGCTGGTGCGCAGGCTCGCGGAGCCCGATCTGATCGCGCTCTCCGGCGATACGGCGAGCTTCCTCGCCGGCGGCGAAATCCCGGTGCCCGTCGTGCAATCCAACGCCGGCTCCGCGCCGACGATAGCCGTCGACTACAAGCCCTTCGGGGTCCAGCTCACCTTCATGCCGACCGTGCTCGCCAACGGCATCATCAATCTGCGCCTGGCGCCTTCGGTGAGCGAGATCGATACGGCCAACTCGGTGCAGATCTCGGGCTTCACGATCCCGGCGCTGACCAAGCGCGAAGCCAGGACCACGGTCGAGCTGCGCGACGGCCAGAGCTTCGCCATCGCCGGCCTCCTGCAATCGACCAATGTCGAGGATATCTCCCAGCTGCCCTGGATCGGATCGATCCCGGTGCTGGGAGCCCTGTTCCGCAGCACGAGCTATCAGAAGCACGAGACCGATCTCGTCATCATCGTTACTCCCCATCTCGTCAAGCCGGCGGCGCCCGGAGAGCATCTGGCGACGCCCTTCGACGAGCATCTGCCGGGCAACTCGGTCGATGTCTTCGCGATGGGCCAGCTCGAAAGGCGCAAGAAATACGCCGACTACGTGACGAGCGGCGGCGATCTGCAGGGACCCTATGGCCA
This sequence comes from Hyphomicrobiales bacterium, assembly GCA_044445925.1. GTDB lineage: Bacteria > Pseudomonadota > Alphaproteobacteria > Rhizobiales > Beijerinckiaceae > GAS188. The sequence continues at coordinate 3,675 of JBIOEK010000073.1, read as the reverse complement.
CATCATCCAGGTCGAGCACGGCTCCACCAATTCGGGCTCGAGCAGATGATGTTCCCACGATCGAAATTCGCCTGCGCGCTCCTGCTCTTAGGGGTCATGACGGCCATCGCCGGCTGTTCGGCCGGCCCGCCCTTCGATGATCCCTTCGAGGTGTATGCCCAGAGGACGCAAACCATCACGCTTAGCGCCGGAAACGCCAAGGAGGCCAACGCGGCGATCCATGTGATCGATCCCTGGCCGGCCTATGCGAGCGACACGCGCATACCCGGCAATGGCCAGCGAATGGCCGAGGCGGTCGATCGCTACCAGGATGTGAGCAAGCTGTCGAAAGCGCCCAAGCCGATCTCGCCGGCCTTCGGCGCCAATATCGGAATCTCGGGTGGGGGCGCCGCCGGACCTTGAACGTTGGCGCCTGCCTTTTCTTAGCGAAGCGTACCCTCGCGAAGGCGGCTACAGCACGATCCCGAAAAGTGGCCCCGCGGTCGATTCAACCTGAACCCCTCACGCCCTAGGGTATGTTCACATTTGGGCATCAAAGCTTACGTTTTTCAGCAACTGCGACGCTGATGGCTTTAGTCTTGGGATAGGCGCGCCGGGCAGGCCTGGACAATGCGAGCCTCAACCCTATCATTCTGAAATCTATTGACTTTCAGGGCAAAGCCGCTCGCTCCGCGGCGAATCATACGGCTCGAGAATGTTGAAGAATGTTGATTTTCAACATTGCATGCTCCGATTCTGGTAGCCGGCTATTTGATCGAGCTGGACGCTGGACGGGCTTCGCCGCAAGGCGCCTTTGCCCGTACCGCGCAAATCGGGGCCAACAGGGGAATGAGGGCCGCGCGCAATCGCTGCTGCGCGACCGGCGCAGGCTCGCAGCGTCGGAGCTACGGATTCACTTGCCTCGCCACCATTATGCTCGAAACGACACCGATGCAGGCCAAGCTTTCATTTTCTGGCCAACGCCTCCACGAGGAGCTGGCGGATTGCCTCCGGCCGGGTCAACCTTCCCCCGGGCTGGCGCCTGATCCAAGCGAGGATCGCTCGGTCGAGATCCGGGTAAAGGCGCAGGCTGACCCTGGGGCCGATCCCTATGTCGGCCCAATCCTCTTTTCCCTTCGAATCCATTGCCATGCTCATGATCGAGGGCTCGTAGCAGACCTGGTTGGGGCCGCCCGTGGTGCTGCAAAACCACGACGTGGCGCCCTGGAACATCGACCCTCGAGGGGCCATCAGGCGAAGGAGAAACCTAACTGACGAGCTTTTGCATGAAACCGGTTGTCGGATTACTAAGCGTAACAGTTCGAATGTAGCTATGGCTAATAATTGATCACCAATCACGATCACCATTCACGCCTGGCCTCGCTTCCCGCCGAAATTCAAGCGCAGCATGACGGCGCAGCCGAGCACGGCGCAGCCGAGCACGAGCGACAGATAGAGCACGGCCCGCTCGCCGAAATTCTCCGCGAGAGCGGCGTAGATGAGAGGTCCGGTCGCCGCCGACAGGAAGCTCGGCGCCAGCAGCCTTCCGACCACGGCGCCGTATTGGCGCGGATCGAACAAGACAAGCGGCAGGGTTCCGCGCGTAATCGTCAAGAGTCCGTTGCCGGCTCCGTAGACCAGGGCGAAGACGATGGCCGCGGGGATCGAGCTGCCGCTGAACAGGCCGGCGACGAAACAAACCGGCAAGGCGAGGCAGGCGCCGATATTCAGGTCGAGCGGGTCGAGCCGTCTGCCGAACAGGATCTCGCATAATCTCGCGGCAGATTGCCCGATGCCCCGCAAGGTCGCGATCCACACCGCAAGGCCGGTCGCAAGGCCAAGGCCCGAGAGGATGCCGATCATATGGGCCGACATGCCCGAATTCATGAAGCTCGCCAGCGCCGCGCTCGTCGCATAGAGCAGGCCCGCCGAAAGGCTGCCGGGCCCTGCGCCCCGGCGCGTCCCCGGCGCGGGGAGAGGCCCCTCCTTCGCATGCTCGTAGCGGGTATCCGGGATCGCGAGATGCAGACCGACGGTCGCGAGCCCGATGCCCGCATAGACCATGACGGCGCCGCGCCAGCCGAGCGCCGCGGCGAGCCCGTTGCCGATCGGCCAGAACACCGTCGAGGCGAGGCCGCCGAGGAGCGTGATCTGCGAGATGGGGCGCCTGGCTGAAGGGCCGCCGATGCGGGCGAGCGTCGCGAATGCCGCCTCGTAGAGCGACAAGCGCATGGCGAGACCGAGGATCAGCCAGGACGCATAATACGTCACGACGTCATGGGCGAGGCTCAAGACCGCGCAGCCGAGCGCGATCAGGCAGGAGCCGGCGACCATCACCTTGCGGCCCCCATGACGGTCGATCAGCCTTCCGGTCAATGGCGAGGTGAGCCCCATCACGGCGAGCGAGGCCGAGAAGCCGCCATAGACCAAGGCGCGGCTCCAGCCGAGATCGGCGACCATCAGCTCGCCGAAGCCGCCGATGAGGTAATAGGAAATGCCCCAGCAGACGAGCTGGGAGAGGCCGAGGCAATTGACGAGAAGGCGCGAGATCAAGGGCGCGTCATGTCGGCGCACCGGGCGGTTCGGCGCTGCCTGCGCCGAGCTCGCGCTGCATCAAGACCGAGTCCACGAAGCGGCCATGCTTGAAACCGACCGCCTGCAGGGTGCCGACCACGCGGAAGCCATGCGCTCTATGCAAGCCGATCGAGGCCGCATTGGCGCTGTCGCCGATGATGGCGACCATCTGGCGCCAAGGGCCTTTCTCGCAGCGCGCGATCAGCGCACCGAGCAGGGCGCGGCCGATGCCGCGTCCCGCCATGCCGTCGGCCACATAGACCGAGTTCTCGATCGAGAAGCGATAGGCGGAGCGTGCCCGGTAAGGCGACGCATAGGCATAGCCGGCGACCTTTCCGGCAAGCTTCGCCGCGAGATAGGGCAACCCCAGGCGCAGCGCATCGGCGCGGCGCCGGCGCATCTCCTCGAGGCTCGGGGGTTCCTCCTCGAAGGAGGCGAGACCGGTCGCCACATGGTGAGCATAGATCGCGGCGATTTCCGGCATGTCGCCATCTTCGGCGTCCGCGACGCCGATCTCTGCCTTCGCCGGTGGTGCGGTGGTTCTCGACATCCGGAGGCCTTCATTGAGGCAGACACCGCTTCGCGCCTGCGATCCGATCCTTTGAGCGTAGCGGCATCTGGTCGCAACCGCGAGCCGTGATCCAAGGCGATCCTGCCCTGCGGCTTGGCATAAGAGAAATCTTGATTCATTATCCCCTGCATAAGGATTCTCTTGAGTTGCGCTCCATCAATCCGGACCAGTTGCGGGCCTTCGCCGACGTCGTCGAGCTCGGCAGCTTCTCGGCCGCCGCCGAGCGCTTGCATCTGACGCAGCCGGCCGTGAGCCAGCAAGTACGGCAATTGGAGCAAAAGCTCGGTCTGAAGCTCATCGACCGCGCTGGGCGCAAGGCGAGGCCGAGCGCCGCAGGCATCGAATTATTGACGCATGTGCGGCGCATCGAGGCCTGCATGGCGGCAGCGCTCGATGCCATGGCGCGCCATGCCACCGGCGCGCTCGGCCGCGTGCGGATCGGCACGGGCGCCACCGCCTGCATTCATCTCTTGCCGCCCATGTTGCGCGAGCTGCGCAAGAGGCTGCCTTCTCTCGACCTCACCGTATCCACCGGCAATACCGCCGACATC
>JBIOEK010000072.1:0-11147 GCA_044445925.1 Hyphomicrobiales bacterium | reverse complement strand
TCGCAGTTGCCGAAGCGCGAGGAGGTGTATCATGAGCAGGCGCTGATGATGCAGCGGAATTTCGGCCAGGATCAGGGTGTCGCGGTCGCCTATTCGCCGTCGGGGCCTCTGTTCGAATATGCGCCGGACCGCGTCAAGACCGTGCCCAAGACGGCAGCCGAGCTGCTCTCCTGGGTAAAGACCAATCCAAAGCGCTTCACCTATGCGAGGCCGGTGAATTCAGGACCCGGTTGGACGTTCCTGATGGGCCTGCCCTACATACTGGGCGACAAGGACCCTCAGGATCCGGTCGGCGGCTGGGACAAGAGCTGGGCCTATCTCAAGGAGATGGGGACCGCGATCGACTATTATCCCTCAGGCACCGCAGGGACGATGAAGGAGCTCGGCGAGGGCACGCGCGACATTATCGTGACCACCTGCGGCTGGGACATCAATCCCCGCGCTCTGGGCATCGTCCCGAAGGAAGCCGAGGTCTTCGCGCTCGAGGGCACCCATTGGGTCCCCGACACGCAGTTCATGTGCATTCCCAAGGGGGTCTCGGACGAAAAGGTCGACGTGCTCCTCGCTCTCATGTCCTTCATGCTCAAACCCGAGCAGCAGGCCCTGACCTATGACAAGGGCTATTTCTATCCAGGCCCCGCCGTGAAGGGCGTGACGCTGGCGACGGCGTCGGCGGAAAGCCGCGCGGTCCTCGGCGAATTCGGGCGCCCGAGCTATGATGGCCTGATCGCCAAGCTGCCGACGGAGGTGCCGCTCACTCCCGAGAAGCTGGTCCTGGCATTTCGCCGTTGGGATCAGGAGATTGGCGCTGCCGGCAAGTAGGGCCGTTCGCGCAGGAGACGCCATTCGATCCATATGTTCTCTCTGCCGGGGTTGCCATAGCCCTTCATTCGAAGGCGAGAGCATGTGAACGTGACGTCTCGGGGATGGAGGGCGAACCGAAACTCCGCTCGCCCTTGCGAAAAATGCGTTCAGTCGCCATATTGTGGGGGCCCGCGCTAGGTTTGCGCTGGCCTTGATAGCAAAGAGGTTTCCCATGTCGTTCTTCGATGGCAACGCCAAGTCGCCGATAAGCGCAGGCGTTACGCGGGTCGGCGCCGCTCAATACGACGCCGGTTTGCGGGCCTATATGCTCGGCATCTACAATCACATGACGCTCGCGCTCGCGATTTCCGCGCTCCTGTCGTTCGGCGGCTGGAAGCTTGCGGGCAGCCCCACAGGGCTCGGTAGCCCAATGACTGCATTCGGTCAGGCTATCTATCAATCGCCGTTGAGGTGGCTGATCATGCTTGCCCCGCTGGGCTTCGTGATGTTCATGAGCTTTCGCTTCGATCGGGTGAGCTACCAATCCCTGCTCGTCGTATTCTGGGTCTTCGCCGCGGTGATGGGCTTGTCGCTTTCGACCTGGTTCCTCGTCTTCAAGGTCGGGTCGATCGTGCAGGTGTTCTTCGTGACAGCGGCTGCATTCGGCGGGTTGAGCCTCTACGGCTACACCACCCGCAGGAGCCTGTCGGCCATGGGGTCGTTCATGGCGATGGGGCTGATCGGGCTGATCATCGCGATGCTGGTCAACATCTTCGTGCAGTCGAGCGCCTTCCAGTTCGCGCTGAACCTGCTCGGTGTTGTGATCTTCGCCGGTCTTACCGCCTGGGATACGCAGCGCCTCAAGGACAACTATGACAACGTCGCCCATGACGGCACGTTGATGGCCAAATACTCCCTGATGGGGGCGCTGACGCTCTATCTGAACTTCATCAACATGTTCCAGTTCCTGCTCTCGATCATGGGCAACCGCAACAACTGATCCTCGTTCATAGAACGCCTGGTTTCACCGCTTCGCCCCTTCCCGCCCTCCGGCGGGGAGGGGTTTTTCGTGTCGATCGACGCTGTCGCGCCGGCTTGATGGCGACCCTCTCGTCATTGCCGGGCCGGTTCCTTGCTCGAGGACTTGGCCCGGCCATGACGAGCGATGCTTGTGGTCGTGCTCATAAAGGCTGCCCGTTCAAGGGGTTGCGCTCATCCCAGCCGTAATCGAGCGTCTCGAAGCGCATCGAGCGTGCATCGACCATCAACAACCGCCCGACCAGGCCCTCGCCGAAGCCGGTGATCTCGCGGATCACCTCGATCGCCATCAGCGAGCCGAGCACGCCAGCGAGGGCACCGAGCACGCCAGCCTCCGCGCAAGCCGGGACAGTGCCGGGCGGCGGAGGCGTCGGAAACAGGCAACGATAGGTCGGGTTCCATTCGCCGTTCGGGGAGCGCTCATGGGCGCGGATCGTGGTCAGCGAGCCATCGAAGACGCCGAGCGCCGCAGTGACCAGCGGCCTCCTCTCGTGGAAACAGGCGTCGGAGACCGCATAACGGGTGTCGAAATTATCCGAGCCGTCGGCCACGACATCATAGCCCGCCACCAGCGGGCCGGCATTGGCAGCGACGAGCCGCGTCGCATGGGCTTCGACGCTGACATGCGGATTGAGGCGGCGGATGGCTGCCTCGGCGCTTCGGGTCTTGCGATCGCCGATATCCGGCGTTCCGTGGATCACCTGACGCTGCAGATTAGAGAGCGAGACGATATCGTCGTCGACGATGCCGATGGTTCCGACACCTGCCGCGGCGAGATATTGGATGAGCGGGGAACCGAGCCCGCCCGCGCCGACGACCAGCACCTTGGCCAATTTCAGCTTGGCTTGCCCGGGGCCGCCGACCTCGCGCATGACGAGGTGGCGGGCATAGCGCTCGATCTCGGCCGTGGAGAGCGTCATCCACCCGTCATCGGCGGAAAGAAGGCGATCTCGCGGGCTCCCGCGATCATGGTGTCGGGGCGGGCATGGCGCCGATCGATCGCCGCCCGCCCCACCTCGTCATGCTCGAAAGCAGAGGCATATTCCTCGCCCCGACCCCTCAGCCAGGCGACGAGGTCACGAATGGTCGCGACATGCCGCGGCAGCTCGATTTCCTCCTCGGCCTTGCCGACCCGCTCGCGCACCCAGGCGAAATAGGAGAGCTTCATCGCGGCTTCCCGCGGCCTTCGATGGTCGCATCGTCGTCGATCATGTGCTTCATGCCGGCCTGCATATAGTCCCAGCCCGTATAGATCGTGAGCCCCGCCGCGATCCACAACAGGGAGAGCCCGATCGGCACGGTCCCCGGCAGCAGCTTTTCGCCGGCGGGCCCGGCGATCAGGAAGCCGATGGCGATCAATTGGCCCGCGGTCTTCCATTTGGCCAGCGCCGTCACCGGAACGCTGACGCGCAATTCGGCCAGGAATTCCCGCAAGCCCGATACCAGGATTTCCCGGCAAAGGATGACGATCGCCGCCCAGATGGACCAGGATTGGATCGTGCCCGCATGCACCAGCATCAAAAGCGTCGCCGCCACCAGCAGCTTGTCGGCGATCGGATCGAGCATGCGCCCCAGGGTTGACTGCTGCTGCCAGGCACGCGCCAGATAGCCGTCGAAATAATCGGTGATGGCTGCCGCGGCGAAGATGGCGAGCGCCAGCCAGCGCATCCAATTCTCGGTATGCCAGAAGAGCAAAGCCGTCACCGCCGGGACGGCGAGCATGCGTCCATAGGTCAGTATATTCGGCAGATTCCAGATCAGCCGCGAACGAGTGGGCAAGGTCGGAGCCTGCATCATCGCAATGGACTGAAACATCCGCATCACGCTTGCGTCAACCCATGACGGCGTGAAACGAGGCGATAACCAGCTGCGCTATCCCCTAAAAGATCACAAACGCGGCTGGACGGCACCGAGCCGACAGATAAAGTCGTTCGAAAGGCGGTCGGCCCGTAGCCGAAGGGAAGGTTGCGGGCGCCCTGAAGCCTGACGGCTGCGCGTCAAATCTCGCAATGCTTACCTCGGAGTGCCCCGATGCGCTTGAATATCCGGCCGCAGACGATCCTCGGCCTGCTTGCCTGCCTTCTCCTCGCGCCGCAAGGCCGTGCCGAGATGACGGGGGAGCAGCCTGGCATCGCCTGCAAGGCGAGTTCCGCGCTCATGGCCCGCCTAGAGCTGCTTTTCGGCATGAGCCGGCGCGACGCCGAGCCGATCAGCGACGCGGAATGGCAAGGCTTCGTCGATCAGGAGGTCACGCCCCGCTTTCCCGACGGCCTCACCGTCGTGCAAGCCTATGGCCAATGGCGCAACCGCACGGGCGCGATCGCCAAGGAGAATTCGCGTGTGCTGATGATCTGGTATCAGCCCAAACCCGACGCCGATCAGCGTATCGAAGCCATAAGGGATGCCTATAAGGCACGCTTCAAGCAGGAATCGGTGATGCGGGTCGATAGTTTCTCCTGCGTATCGTTCTGAGCTTGGCGCCCCCCATCCGACCGGCCAAAGGTGCGAAGGCGCCTGCAGGCCTTGAGGGCAGGTGCCTCCGTTGCCATGAGTCACGAAAATTGAATGATTTTTGGCGATTTCTGGCCTATAAGCCGGACAGGGCTCGCGGTCGGCCGGCGCGGATGGGCGCGCTCGGGCTTCGACCAGGGATCAACCAAGGCATTGTCGATGGCGCGCAAATATTTCGGCACGGACGGCATTCGCGGCCGGGCGAACGCGGTCATCACGCCGGAGCTCGCGCTCAAGGTGAGCCAGGCGGCGGGCCTCGTCTTCCAGCGCGGCGATTATCGCCACCGTGTCGTCATCGGCAAGGATACGCGGCTCTCCGGCTATATGATCGAGAATGCCATGGTCGCGGGGTTCACCTCGGTCGGGCTCGACGTGCTGCTGCTCGGGCCGATGCCGACGCCCGCGGTCGCCATGCTGACGCGGTCGATGCGCTGCGATCTCGGCGTCATGATCTCCGCCTCCCATAACGGCTTCGAGGATAACGGCATCAAGCTGTTCGGACCCGACGGCTACAAGCTTTCCGACGAGATCGAGACCGAGATCTCGGCCCTTCTCGACCAGAACATCTCGGCCCGCCTCTCGGGCTCGCGCGATCTCGGCCGCGCCAAGCGGATCGAGAGCGTGCATGCGCGCTATATCGAGTTCGCCAAGCGCACCCTTCCGCGCGGCTTGAGCCTCGACGGCATGCGCGTCGTCGTCGATTGCGCCAATGGCGCGGCCTATAAGGTGGCACCCGAAGCGCTTTGGGAGCTCGGCGCCGAGGTGATCACCATCGGCGTCGACCCGGACGGCTTTAACATCAACAAGGAGTGCGGCTCGACGGCGCCCGAGACCTTGGTCGCCAAGGTCAAGGAGTTGCGCGCCGATATCGGGATCGCGCTCGACGGCGACGCCGATCGCGTCCTGATCGTCGACGAGCGGGGCCATCTCGTCGACGGCGATCAGCTGATGGGGGTGGTGGCCAAGAGCTGGCAGGAGGACAAGCTCCTCTCGCAGCCGGGCATCGTCGCGACCATCATGTCCAATCTCGGCCTCGAACGCTACCTGAACGGCATCGGGCTGTTGCTGGCGCGGACCGCGGTCGGGGACCGCTACGTGCTCGAATATATGCGTGAGCACGGCTATAATCTCGGCGGCGAGCAATCCGGCCACATCATCATGTCGGACTTCACCACGACCGGGGACGGCCTCGTGGCGGCGCTGCAGCTGCTCGCGGTGGTCAAGCGCACCGAGCGGCCGGTGAGCGAGGTGTGCCATTGCTTCGAGCCGCTGCCGCAGATCTTGAAGAATGTGCGCTACAAGTTCGGCGAGCCGCTGGCCGAGCAGAATGTGGTGACTGCCATCGAGAGCGGCCGCGGGCGTCTCGGCAATCAGGGCCGGCTCGTCATCCGCCCGTCGGGCACTGAATCGGTGATCCGGGTGATGGGGGAGGGCGACGATCGCGACCTCGTGGAGCGCGTGGTCGACGACATCGTCGAGGCGCTCATGAAGGCGGCTTGAGATCGCTTCCCTTCGCCATCGCATTCGTTTCGCTTGAAACTCCCGCCGCATCCGCGCGTAGCTTGAGCCTGTCCATCTCGCCTTCTGCGGCGCGCGATGGCGCATGCAGGGGAGCTTGCCGATGCGGGTTTCGCGCTGGGTGCTCGTCGTCGGCGGCTTCCTTGCGAGCGGCTTTTGCGGGCTCTCGGCCTGCTCGACCGTCGCCATCTTCGATGCGGTCGTGCCGAAGGACGCGGGCGCTTCGCTCGCCAAGGCCGGCATCGCCTATGGCAAGGATGCCCTGAACAGGCTCGACGTCTATGTGCCCGATCCGGCTAGGTCTGGCGCGCCCGTGGTCGTGTTCATGTACGGAGGCTCGTGGAACAGCGGCAGCAAGAACGATTATTCCTTCGCCGGCAGGGCTTTTGCCGCGCGGGGCTTCGTGACCGTCATCCCCGACACGCGGCTCGTGCCGCAAGTGCGCTTCCCGGCCTTCGTCGAGGATGAGGCCCATGCCCTGCGCTGGGTTCACGATCACATCGCGGAGCTCGGCGGCGATCCCGAACGCATCTATGTCGTCGGGCATTCCTCGGGTGCCTACAGCGCCGTGATGCTGGCGCTCGATGCGCAATATCTCAAGGCGGTCGGCCTCAGCCCGCATGTCATCAGGCGTGTCGCGGGATTGTCGGGTCCTTATGATTTCCTCCCCCTCGACGTCGAGGCGACCAAGGCGGCCTTCGGGCAAGTGACGGACCTCGCGGCAACTCAGCCGGTCAACCTCGCCTCGAAATCGGCCCCGCCCATGTTCCTCGCCACCGGCTCCGCCGATACGCTCGTTCGACCGCGCAACAGCGCGGCCTTGGCCCGCGAGCTGCGCCAAGCGGGGGCCTTCGTCATCGAGAAGGTCTATCCGGGCGTCAGCCATTCCGGGACGGTCGCTGCCCTGTCGCGCCCGTTCCGCGGCGATGCACCCGTGCTCGACGATATCGTGGCGTTCTTTTCGAGATAGCCGGCAAGCAACGTCGAAGAGGCGGCGGCCGGGGTAAAGACACGGCCGCTCCAACTCAACTATCCACGGCCGTATGTTGCCGTTCTGCAACACGTAACCGGCGATTCAGGTTACCCGTTAAGGTTAAGTCCTCCTTAAGTATTCTTTGCCATGGTCGACTCGTGAAATTTGCTGGGGCCCATGTCCGAGGGCTCATGCATGACAGAAGGGACCATGGTCATGAGCTTCGTGAAGCTTCTCACGGCGGCAGGCGTCTTCGCGCTGAGCGGCATCGCCGCGCAGGCCGCCGATCTCGCTCCGCCTCCCGCGCCGCCGCTGCCGCCCGTCGAGTTCGGAGGCAACTGGTATATCCGCGGCGATGTCGGTGTCGCCTCGTATTCGACCAGCCAGTGGTCGCAACCGGTCACCGGCCTCGGGGCGAACGACCAGTTGCAGGGCTCAGGCTTCATCTCGAAGTCGATCCAGGAGCCAGCCTTCGTGGACGCCGGTATCGGCTACCAGTTCAATCAATGGTTCCGCGCCGATGCCACGGCTGAATACCGCACCGCGGTCGGCCTGCGCGGCGTCTTCCAGGAGAAGGTGTTCACGCCAGGCTGCAACGGGCCGGGACTTGATTGTGCCTTCCTGGGCCAGAACATCTATCCTGGGCAATTGCAGTCGACCATCTTCCTCGCCAACGGCTATGCCGATCTCGGCACCTGGTACGGCCTCACCCCCTATGTTGGCGCCGGCGTCGGCCTCGCTCGCCACAGCATGAGCGGCTTCACCGATTCGGGCTACGCCTGGAACGGCAGCGCTTTCAACAACTTCGGCAACCCGAACGGCGCCTTGACGCCCGTCGCCGTCAGCCTGATGGCCGACAAGACAAAGACCAATCTCGCTTGGGCCCTCATGGCCGGCCTTTCCTATAGCATCACCCCAAATCTCAAGCTCGACATCGGCTATCGCTACATGAACCTCGGCGATGTGACATCGGGCACGATCACCTGCATCTGCAACGGACAGGTCGCCGCAGGCTTCAAGGTGAAGAGCCTGACCTCGAACGATTTCCGCATCGGCATGCGCTGGCTGTTCGGCGATGTCGGCCAGATGGCCATGGCGGCGCCCATCTATTCGCCCCCGCCCCAGGAATACGTGCCGCAACGGCCGATCGTGCGCAAATACTGATCAAAGAAGATCGGCCCAAGACTGTCGACCCAAAACCACCGATCTAGGACCACCGGTCTAGGATCAGCGATCTAAGGCCATCCACCAAAGGCCGATTTCGATCGAGACGGCGCGGAGAAGCTCTCCGCGCCGTCTTTTTTTTGCGTCACGCCGGGATCCTGCCCGGCTCGGCCGCCCAAAGGGCTGCCGGGCTTAAAGTGTCATTAACGTTAATGGACAATGATGGGGTTCCACACCCGGCCTGATGCGAACCGCACACGCCGGGTGCTCGAGGAGCTGCTCAATGATCCGCAAATCCCTTGTCTTCGCAACTCTTCTGGCAGGCCTGCATCTGCAAGGCGCCATGGCCGCAGATCTCGGTGCGATGCCGGCCCCGGCGGAGATGCCGCAAGGCGGGATGACGAGCTCGTTCGGCTCGGGATGGTATATCCGCGGCGATCTCGGCTATTCGCGGCCGCAAGGCCCGACCGCGAGCTATAACGGGGTGCCCTTCAGCCATTTGAGCCTAGCGGGCTCGCCGGTTCTCGGCGGCGGGGTGGGCTACAAGATCAGCAACTGGTTCCGCGCCGATGTGACCGCCGACTACCTGTTCTCCGGCAACGTCCAGGGGACCTACGCGATCGCCAATTGCTGCCTGTTCACGGACAAGACGAGCCTTGGCGGGTGGACCGTGCTCGCCAATGGATATGTCGACATTGGCACCTGGTCGGGAATAACGCCTTATGTGGGCGGCGGCATCGGTTACGCTTTCACCCAGTCCTCGAAGATCGTCAATCAGGAATTCGTGCCGACCGGCGGAGGTTCATTCGCGGCCCTGACGGATCCGAACTCCGGCTCGCCGGTGTTCAACGCCTATCCGGCCCATACGACGGGCGGCATCGCCTGGGCGCTCCAGGCGGGGGCGGCGCTCGACGTCGCACCGAGCATCAAGCTCGACTTCAACTATCGCTACCTCAACGTCGCGGATGCGCGCCTGGCGACCGACAATTTCGGGGTCGCGCCCAGGCTCAAATCGCTCGGCTCGCACCAGTTCCGCATCGGCATTCGCTATATGTTCGACGAATGAGCCGACGCTTCATGCGAGGCCCGTCTCCTTCATCAGCTTGTAGGTGATGGCGTCGGTCAGCGCCTGGAAGGAGGCGTCGACGAGATTTCCCGAGACGCCGACCGTGCTCCAGCGATCGCCGCGCTTGTCTCCGAACTCGATCAGCACCCTGGTCACAGCGTCCGAGCCGCCTTGGAAGATGCGCACCTTGTAGTCCAAGAGCTCGAGATCGTCGATCAGCGACTGATAGACGCCGAGATCCTTGCGCAAGGCAAGATCGAGCGCGTTGAAGGGGCCATTGCCCTCCGCGGCCGAAATCATGCTCTCCTCGCCGACATTCACGCGCACCACCGCCTCGGAGAAGGTCACGAGCTCGCCCTTGGCATTGTGGCGGCGCTCGACGCTCACCGAGAAGCGCTCGACCGTGAAGAATTCGCGGGCTTCGCCCAATACGCGCTTGGCGAGCAGGAAGAAGGAGGCGTCGGCTCCTTCGAACGCATAGCCTTGCGCCTCCTTGTCCTTGACCTCATCCAACAGGCGCTGGAGACGCGGATCGTCCTTGCTCAACCTGATACCGACCCGGTTGAGCTCGGCCAGTATGTTCGACCTGCCGGCTTGGTCCGAGATCAGCAAGCGCCGCTGATTGCCGATGCTTTCGGGCTGCACATGCTCGTAAGTCCGTGGGTCCTTCAGCACGGCTGAAGCGTGAATGCCGGCCTTGGTGGCGAAGGCCGAGGCGCCCACGAAGGGAGCGTGACGGTTGGGTGCGCGGTTGAGGATTTCGTCGAGCGCGCGCGACACATGGGTGAGCTCTCTCAGGCCCGCTTCGCCGACGCCCGTCTCGAAGCGCTCGGCGAAGGCGGGCTTCAACTTCAAGGTGCCGATCAAGGTCACGAGATTGGCGTTGCCGCAACGCTCGCCGAGGCCGTTGAGCGTGCCCTGGATCTGGCGCGCCCCGGCCTCGACGGCGGCGAGCGAATTCGCGACCGCGCAGCCGCAATCGTCATGGGCGTGGATGCCGAGCCGATCGCCCGGCACCGATCTCGTCGTCTCGGCGACGATGCGGTGAATCTCATCGGGCAAGGTGCCGCCATTGGTATCGCAAAGCACGACCCAGCGCGCGCCCGCCTCGAAGGCTGCCTTGGCGCAGCTCAGTGCGTAACCGGGATTGGCCTTGTAGCCGTCGAAGTAATGCTCGCAGTCGATGATCGCCTCGCGTCCCTTGGCGACGATGGCGGCCACGCTGTCGGTAATGCCGGAGAGATTATCCTCGAGCGTCGTCTCGAGCGCGACGCGTACCTGGTAGTCGGAGGCCTTGGCGACGAGCACGATGGTGTCGGCTGCGCTGTCGAGGAGAGCTGCGATACCCGGATCGTTCGCAACCGACCGGCCCGAGCGTCGGATCATGCCGAAAGCAGCGAAGCGCGCGGATTTGGTGCGCTTCTCCTTGAAGAACTCGGTATCTTGCGGGTTGGCGCCGGGATATCCGCCCTCCACATAGTCGACACCGAGCTTGTCGAGCATGGCGGCGACCTGGCGCTTATCCTCGAGCGAGAAGTCGACGCCGCTCATCTGCGCCCCGTCTCGCAAGGTCGTGTCGAAGAGATGCAGGTGCTGGCGAGAGTTCACGAGGCCTTCCGATCCTTCTCGTCAGCGGCTGAGAAAGAGCGATGAATAATTGACGTAGTAATATCCCGTCGCCGCCAAGACGATGAGCACTGCGATCCAGAAGATCAAGGTCGCCTTCGCCGAGCGGCGTGAGCCAGCGGTCGCGGCCGCGGGGGCCTCCGGCGCCAAGGAGGAGCGAAGGGACGTTCCTTTCATGGCCGAGATCCGCTGGAAGGTGGCTGGCGCCCCCGTCGTCGTTGCTCCGCTCGCCTTTTCGGCGGCCGCGGACTTTCTTCCGATCAGGTCTTCCGCCAACCGGCGATAGCTCGCGAGCCTGCGTTGCGTGCGCTCGCCCAGCACATAGGATTCGACCTCGCCCTCGGTCGGATCGCGCCCATGCGTCTTGAAGAACGAGGCGAGCCAATCGCGCTTGTTGAGCTTATAGAGCGCATAGGCCACGAGCCCCGCGAGATCGTCCTCGCCTTG
>JBIOEK010000071.1:0-11273 GCA_044445925.1 Hyphomicrobiales bacterium | reverse complement strand
CCGCCACCCCGCCGAGACCGCCCCCCAGGGCGCCCGAGGCGAGCTGGCCGAGCAGCCCGCCGAGCCCCTGGCCCGACGCCGATTTCAGGAGGCCGCTCATCAGCATGCTGGCGAGGATCGGCATCATCGCCATGAGGGTGCCGGGATTGATGCCCGTCGATTTCGACACTTGCTGGACGATTGCCGAGATCGCCTGTCCCTGGCCGAAAAGCTGGCCGAGCACATTGCTGCCGGCGCTCATGGTCTGCTGCGTGAGATGGGAATTCGGATCGTCGAATGTCGCCGCATGCTGGCCGCTCATCATGGTTGCGATGATCTGGCTGAGCGAACCCATATTCTGCGCATGGCTCTGCAAGGCGACCGAGAAGGCCGGCAAGAGACCATTGATCGCAGCCTGCGCCTGCTCGGGCGACAATGCGAACTGCTTGGCGAGATTGGCGGCGGCCTGTCCGCCCTGGGCCGATTGCATGATTTCCGACAGATTGAACATGTCAAACTACTCCATCCGTGCCGGCCATAGTCCTGGCTTGCCGAGCTTAGCTTCCAGGCCTGTGAGCGCAAGCTGTGTCGCGACGATGACGCGGCGGGCGTCTGCGTGCCCGCGCCAACGAGGTTGACGGCGAACGGATGCTTACTCCAAGTGGGACTCCAAGTGGGACCCCAAGTAGGATGGTCACCGCCAAGGCGGAGCCGATCCGTGCGGAGAGCTGCAAGTGGTGTCATGACCGGATCCGATCGGATCGACGACCAGGAGTTTGCATCGGCGTTTCGGCACCACCAGGCCGGGCGGCTCGGCGAGGCCGACGCCCTCTATCGCGCCATCCTGGCCCGCAATCCCTTTCATTCCGGAAGCCTTCACTATCTCGGCGTCATCGCTCTCCAGCTCGGCCGTCATGGCCAGGCAGTCGAATTGATCGAGAGGGCGATCGCGCTCGACGCCCGAAACCCAGAGCAGCACTACCATATCGGGTTGGCCTTGGGAGCACTCGGCAGGCTGCAGGAAGTCGCGTTCCACGCAAGAAGGGCGATTGACCTCAAGCCCGACTACGTCCCCGCCTATTCGAATCTCGGCAACGCGCTCACGGGCCAGGGCAAGCTCGATGAGGCGGCCGCCGCCTATGGGCGCGCCCTGAGCTTGGATCCGAGCTCGGCCGAATCACGCTTCAACCTAGCTAATGTGCTCGCCAAGCAGGGCAAGCTGAGCGAGGCCGCCGATTCCTATCGGCGCGCCCTGAAGCTCAAGCCGGACTACGCGGAGGCTCGCAACAATCTCGGGACCACGCTCGTCGAGCAGGGGAACTCGGATGGGGCGATCGCGCAGTTTGAAGCGGCAATCGCCTCGAATCCCAAGCTCCTTCCCGCCTATGTCAATCTGGGCAACGCCCTCGTGGAAAACGGCAGGCTCGACGACGCAGCCGATTGCTGCAATCGGGCGCTCGCGCATGAGCCGTCCTTCGCGGAGGCGCGTCATAATCTGGGTCTTATATCGCTCGCGAAGGGCAGGATCGACGAGGCGGCGGCGCACTTCCGGCGCGCTATCGCGCTCAAACCTGATCTCGCCGAGGCTTACAACAATCTGGCGGACGCCCATCTCGCCAGGGGCGAGATGGGCGAGGCGCTCGCCCTCCTCGATCAAGCCTTGCGGCTCGGCGAGGCCGACAAGACCAAGGCTCTCTTCGTGCAATGCATCAAGGGACGCAAGGCGGGCGTTGCCAACGCCGCCCATCTGCGCGAGCGCGTCATCCGCGCCCTGACCGAGGCTTGGGGGCAGCCGGTCGACATGGCCCCCTTCGCCGCGAGCCTCATCACCCAGGACGGTGCCATCGGCCAATGCGTCGCGCATTGCGCCGCAGCCTGGCCGAGGCGGTTATCGGCAGAAGAGCTTTACCCATCCGGAATTGGCGCGATCGCAGGCGATCGGCTGCTGCGCATCCTCATGGAATCCGTGCAGAACGTCGACATCGATCTCGAGCGTTTCCTCACCGATGCGCGCCGAGCCCTGCTCGAAGCGGCGCTCGGCGGTTCCGGAGAGCCGGAGGCGCCCGTCCTCGGCTATTTCTGCGCGCTGGCGCGGCAGGCCTTCATCAACGAATACATATTCGACCACATCGAGGACGAAATCGGGCGGGCAATGCTGCTGCGCGATCGGCTGGCCGCCTGCCTGAATTCGGGGGAGGCCGTCCCGGCGACTTGGCTCGCGGCAGCGGCGGCGTATTTTCCGCTGGGCACGATCCCCGAGGCTCACAAGCTTCTCGAGCGGGCGTGGCCCGAACCCGTCACCGCCTTGCTGCTGCAGCAGCTGCGAGAGCCGCTCGAGGAACGGCGGGTTCGAGCTTCGATTTCGGCACTCACGGCAATCGAGGACCGAATCTCGCTCGAGGTGAAGCAGCAATACGAGGAGAACCCCTATCCGAGATGGCTGAAGCTCGCGCCGCCCGGCAAGCGCCTGACACTCGACCGGAAGCTTCGTCTCCAATTCCCGCTCGCCTCCTTTCGCAATCTCGCCAAGAGCGGCATCGACATCCTGATCGCCGGCTGCGGCACGGGCCAGCACGCGATCGAGACGGCGCAAGCCTATGTGGGCGCCAGGGTCCTGGCGATCGATCTCAGCTTGGCAAGCCTCGCCTATGCCAAGCGCAAGTCGGCCGAGCGGGGCGTCGATAATATCGAGTACGCACAGGCGGATATTCTGCGCCTCTCAACGCTTCCCCGCAGCTTCGACCTCATCGAGGCGGGCGGCGTGCTGCACCACCTTGCGGACCCTTTGGCCGGATGGCGGGTGCTGCTCTCGCTCCTGCGGCCGGGAGGGCTCATGCGCATCGGCCTCTACAGCGAGCTCGGGCGAAGCGACGTGGCATCGGCGCGGGCATTCATCGCCAAGCGGGGCTATCCTGCGACGGCCGAAGGCATCCGCAAGAGCCGACAGGAATTGCTGGCCTCCGCGGAGGCCGCCTCATTGAAAAGCGTCTTTCAATCATCGGATTTCTTCAACACGAGCACATGCCGCGATCTTCTCTTCCACGTCCAGGAGCATCGATTCACGCTTCCCGAGATCTCGCGCTTTCTGGCCGAGAGCCAGCTGAGCCTCATCGGCTTCGCGCTCGACCCGGCGACAAAGCGCCTCTATGCTGAGCAGTTTCCCGGCGACAGGATGATGGCCGACCTTGCGCAGTGGGACGCGTTCGAGCAGCAGCACCCGGAGACCTTCGCCGGGATGTATAATTTCTGGGTGCAGAAGAATTAGCTAATCGAGCGGAATGCGCGTCTCGTATTTGACGCGCGACAGGCTGAAGCTCGTCCGGAAGCGCTTGATGTTGTGCTCATTGGCGAGCACGCGGCGGGCGAAGGAGTTATAGGCCTCCATGTCCCGGCAGACGACGGTCAGGAGATAGTCGATCTCGCCCGACACGAAATAGCATTGCTGCACCTCGGCTTCCGCGGCGATCTTGCGCTCGAAGGCGGCGAGCACGTCCTCGCGCTGGCGGTCGAGCTCGACCCCGACGAAAGCCACGATCGAGCGCCCGGCGCTCTCCGGGTCGAGGACGGAGACGTCCTTGACGATGACCTTGTCGGCGCGCAGCCGGCGCACGCGCTTGAGGCAGGCGGGCGGCGACAGGCCGATCCTCTCGGCGAGCGCCAAATTGGTGATCTGGTTGTCGTCCTGAAGCAAATCGAGAATACGGCGATCGATGGCGTCAAGGACAAGCTCCCGCCGTCGTATCGCACGAGAACGCGAGGGTTGGCTTTTCATTTATTTCTCGTTCAAGGGCTTTTGAAGCTATCTGGAGAAATGAATGGAACGTCAATAAGAAATTCAATTCCTCCGCCGATGGGCTACACTGGCCGTGGAGCCGAAGGAGGAACCCATGGACCGCCCGAACCGCATCGAAGTGCATGACCGCCAGGCGCTCGCCGCGGCGCGAGCCATCCTCGAGAAGTGCGCCGACGCGCGCGAAATGGGCCAGAAGGTGCAGGAGGCCGTTTCGCGCAACGCCGCCTGGCGCGGCGAGGACTGCATCAACCTCTTGGCACCGGAGGCGCCGACCAGCCCCGCAGTGCGGGCCCTGCTCGCGGCCGAGATCGGCACCCGCGCCGCGGAGGGTCATATCGGCGCGGTCAATCGCTGGTTTGCCGGCACGCGCCATATCGACGAGGTCGAGGCGCTTTGCGTCGAGCTTCTGAAGTTGCATTTCCGCTGTTCTTACGCGGATCACCGGATGTGCGCCTCGATGATCGGTAACGCCGTCGTCTATACGGCGCTTTCGGCACCTGGCGACGCGATCATGTCGGCGGCGCAACCGATAGGCGGCCACTCCTCGAACCGCCTGGATGGTCCGGCCGGCGCCATGGGGCGCGTGATCGTCGATATTCCGTTCGACCCCCACGAGCTCGTCGTCGATATCGACCTGTTCGGCAAGCTGGCGCCCCTGGTGCGCCCGAAGCTCGTGGCGCTTGGCCTGTCCATGACCTTGTTCCCGCAGCCGATCGCCGCCATGAAGGCGGTCATCGGCGAATGGGACGGCAGATTGTTCTTCGACGCGGCCCATCAATTGGGGCTGATCGGCGGCCGGCAATTCCAGGACCCGCTGCGGGAAGGCGCCGACATCATGACGGGCTCGGCCGGCAAGACTTTCGCGGGCCCACAATCGGGGATCATCGTCTGGGACGATCCCGAGATCACAGAGAGGGTCACGACGGCGGTGTTCCCCGTCTGGGCGGCGACCCATCAGGTCAACCGGGTCGCGGCGCTGGCGCTGGCGACGGCCGAGGCCATCGCCTTCGGAGAGGCGCTGCAGGCGCAGATCGTCGCCAACGCCCAGGCGCTGGCGCGGGCGCTGTCCGAGCGCGGCATCCCGATGCTCGGCTCCCATAAGGGCTTCACCACGACGCACCAGGCAATCGCCGATGTGGCGGGCTTCGGACGCGGCCTCAAGGCGGCGCAGACGCTTGAGGCCGCCAACATCATCGTCAACAAGAACCTGTTGCCGTCGGATCGCAAGGCGGATTGGGATTATCCCGGCGGCATCCGCATCGGCACCATCGAGGTGACGCGCTACGGCATGAGGGAGGCCGAGATGGAAAAGATCGCCGAGCTGATGGCGCGCATCCTGGTCGCCGGCGAAGAGCCCGAACGCCTGCGCCCCGAGGCGGTGGCGTTGCGCCACGCCTTCCCGACGCTGTATTACTGCTTCGAGAACGGCTTGCCCGGATAGAGGATCAAAGCAAGTCCTCCCCTTGCGCATTGCTTTCATGACGGCCATCCCCATCTTCGAGCGTGGCCGAAAATGGAATCCTCATGACGCAAGCCAGCATCGAAAGACCCGAGACCATCGACGGCGATATCCGTTCGGGCGTGCTGATCCTTTGCGATCACGCCTCGAACGCCATGCCGGCCGAGCTGGGCGGCCTCGGCCTGGCGTCCTCCGAGCTCGAGCGCCATATCGCCTATGATATCGGGGCAGCCGATGTGTCGCGCCGCCTCGCGGACGAGCTCCGCGCGCCGGCGATCCTGTCGCGCTTCTCGCGTCTCCTCATCGATCCCAATCGCGGCTTCGACGACCCGACTCTCGTCATGCGCATCGCCGACGGCGCCGTGG
Source organism: Hyphomicrobiales bacterium (assembly GCA_044445925.1). Lineage (GTDB taxonomy): Bacteria > Pseudomonadota > Alphaproteobacteria > Rhizobiales > Beijerinckiaceae > GAS188. The sequence continues at coordinate 5,676 of JBIOEK010000071.1, read as the reverse complement.
TGCCGGGCAATGCCGCGATCTCGGAGGCCGAAATCGAGGGGCGGCTGGCGCGCTTCTACCGACCCTATGATCAAGCGATTGCCTCGGCGATCGACAAGAGCCTCGAGGCGGGCATCGCGCCCGCCATCATCTCGATCCATAGCTTCACGCCGATGATGCAAGGGCGGGCGCGGCCCTGGCATTGCGGCTTGCTGTGGGACGCCGATGACCGCGTCGCCGCCCCGCTGATCGCCGCGCTCGCGGCCGATAAGGAGCTGATCGTCGGCGCCAACCAACCCTATGACGGCGCGCTCGAGGGCGACACGCTCGACCGGCATGCGGGAAGGCGCGGCCTCGCCAATGCCCTCGTCGAGATCCGCCAGGACCTGATCGCGGCGAGGCCCGACGCGGAAAGCTGGGGCGAGCGCCTCGCCGCGGCGCTTCGCCCCATCCTCGCCGAACCGCGCCTGCATCGGATCGAGCAGCGTGGGAGCCGGGTGCATACGCGCCACATCGCGGCCTCCGACGTCGCAGGCTCGGGTCGAGAGCCAGCCGACGATATGCCGGCGCTCGAGGCGGCCGCGTTCCGCCGCCTTCTCGCACATCTGCGCGAACGCGCCGATGTGCAGAACATCGACCTGATGAACCTTGCTGGCTTTTGCCGTAATTGCCTGTCGAACTGGCTGAAGGACGCGGCCGACGCAGCTGGCCGCCCGCTCTCGAAGGAGGAGAGCCGCGATCTCGTCTACGGCATGCCCTATGAGGAATGGCGGGCCCGCTACCAGAAGGAGGCGACGCAGGAGCAGAAGGCGGCCTTTGCGGCAACGGCCCCGCATCGGCATTGAGCCCGGCCGAGGATTGCGCCCTCCTTTTCCGCGCAGGATTTCCGTATCTATAGCCGGCTACACGAATCCGATCACACACTTGTCGGAATCAACATTCCTCAACATTTTCCCGAAAGCATGTCCTCGCAGGTGCCGGCCGGATCCGCCATGAGAGATGAGACTTTTGTGGCGATACGACCTAAACCCCTCCCGCTCCGAGATCGGAGCGGGAACGGGCCGTGCGCCCGGCTCCCTCGAACAAGGCCAAGGAAATCACGATAATGTCCTTCCCCGTGTTCAACGCCCGGATCTCTCGCTTGTCGTCGCCTCCAGTCCCCGCCGTTCAGGGCTGGGCGAAATCCTACTCGGGCGAGCATGGTTCCCCGATCGACCTGTCCCAGGCGGTTCCGGGCTATCCGCCCCATCCGCAGATGCTGCGCTTTCTCGGAGAGGCGGCCGCGTCGGCCGCCTATGCGGGCTACGGCCCGATAGAAGGCGAGTCTGCGCTGCGCGACGTCTACGCCGACCATGTCTCGCAACTCTATGGCGCCACCGTTTCGAGAGGCAATGTCCATATCACCTCCGGCTGCAACCAAGCCTTCGTCTGCGCGGCGATGACGATCGCCGGCGCGGGCGAGGCGATCGCCATGACCAACCCGTGCTATTTCAATCACGAGGCGACACTCGCCATGCTCGGCATCGGCATGAGCCCCGTGCACTGCGATCCGGCCCGATCTTTCCTCCCCGATCCGGCAAGGGTTGCGGAGGCGCTGAAGCCAGGGGTGCGCGGATTGGCTTTGGTGACGCCCAACAACCCAACCGGCGCCGTCTATCCGCCAGACCTGCTACGGGAAATCTACGAGCTTTGCCGCCGCAACGGGAGCTGGCTGATCCTCGACGAAACCTATCGCGACTTTCTGCCGGGTGGGGGGACGCCGCACCAGCTTTTCGGCTTGCCCGGATGGCAGGACACCCTCATTCAGCTCTACAGCTTCTCCAAATCCTTCTGCATACCGGGCCATCGCCTGGGCGCGATCGCGGCCGGCGCAGAGGTCGTCTCGCAGGTCGCGAAGATCATGGACAATTTACAGATTTGCGCGCCGCGCGCGGCCCAGGCCGCGGTCGCCCGCGCCTTGCCGGTGCTGACGGATTGGCGCGAGGCCAACAGGGCAGAGATCGAGAACCGCGCGGTTGCGCTCGCCGAGGCCATGAGCACCCTCCTCAATTGGCGAGTGGAGGCGATCGGCGCCTATTTCGCCTATGTGCGGCATCCGGCGCCGGACAGATCCTCGGCGCAGATCGCCGAGGCGCTGGCGAAGCGCGTCGGCGTTCTCTGCCTGCCCGGCGAATTTTTCGGGACGGGGCAGAAAGACTTCCTCCGCTTTGCTTTCGCCAATGCGGATAGCGCGACGATCCGCGAGCTGCCTTCGCGCCTCCGCAAGCTCACCCTCTGAAACGCGTCTCCTCGAAGGCCGGCACGGCCTTGGCGAAGGCGTCGAGCCAGGCGACGAGCCGCGGATGGTCGGCGCGCCATTTCCCTTCGAAGCGAAGATCCTGGTAGCCGAGCGCGCAGGCGACGGCGATCTGCCCCGCATCGGGTATCTTGCCCGCCGGCTCGGGAGGAGCGCTTTCGAGCCTGGCGAGAGAGCGGGCGACCTTGTCGGCCTGATAGGCGACCCAACTCGGCTCGCGCTTCTCTTCGCTGCGGTGGCGCACCTCGTAGACGCGCAGGATCGAAGCGTCGAGGATACCGTCCGCGAGCGCCTGCAGGGTGAGCACCTCGAAGCGCCGCTCGCCGGTGGGAATGATCTTGCCGCCGCCGGCCAGCATGTCGAGATATTCGAGGATGACGCGCGAATCGTAGAGCGGCGACCCTTTCTCTGGCACCAGCACCGGGATCTTCCCGAGCGGATTATCCTTGCGTAGCGGATCGTCGGCGCTGGCGGCATCGGCCGCCACCACCTCGATGCGATTTGAGAGGCCGAGGATCGCGGCCGCCATGCGGACCTTGCGGCCGAACGGAGAGGCGGCGCCTGAGCGCAAGATCATCATGAGGGTCTCACTCGTGTTGGTAGGTTGGTCGTGTAGATCCGTCCCGTCGCGCTCCGGTCACCGACAAGCCTGCGCGGTCAGCGAGCTGGCTGCTTCAGCGAGCTGACCGCCATTGCCGACAAGTTTACGCCGTCAGCGAGCTTATGGGGAGCGCCCGGCGGCAACGGCACCGCATCGCGCCGGTCCCGCGGATCGGTGATCGGGCCTATTGCAGCTTGGCGTATTTGCCGTCATGCCACACATTGACGTCGTAGGTCGTGTCCTTGAGGTCGCCCTTCTCGTCGAAGGATACCGGGCCGACGACGGTGTTGACGGGCGGCCCGCTTCTCAGCGCGGCCGCGATCTTCACCGGATCCTCGCCGCCGGTGCGCTTCATGCCCTCGACCATGGTCTGGATCACCGCATAGGCGAAGAGCGTGAAACCTTCGGGCTGGAAGCCCGTCTTCTTGATGTCCGCGACGGCCTTGGCGGCTGTCGGCCGGGCCTGGGGGTCCGAGGGGAAGGTGAACAAGGTCCCCTCGCCCGCCGGGCCGGAAATCTGCCAGAACTCCGGCGTTGCGATCGCGTCACCCATCATCATCGTGAACTTGAACCCTTGATCGGCGGACTGGCGCAGGATCAGCCCGGCTTCGGGGTGATAGCCGCCGAAATAGACGAATTCGGCGCCGAGAGCCTTCAATTTGCTGACCACGGCGCTGTAATCCTTTTCGCCGGGCGTGATGCTGTCGAACAGGACTTCCTTGGCCCCGCTCGCATTGATCCCGGCTTTGACCGCCGAGGCGAGCCCCTGCCCATAGGCCGATTTGTCATGCAGGATGACCATCTTCTTGCCTTTGAACTTCTCGGCGATCCAAGGACCGATGAACTGCCCTTGGGCGTCGTCGCGGCCGTAAAGACGCATGATTGTCGACCACTTATGCGTGAAGGCCTGCTCGGTCAGCAGCGGATTGCTCGATGAGGGCGTCATCATCAAGATGTTGTTCTCGGCATAGACCTCCGACGCCGGGATCGAGGAGCCGGAGCAGGCATGGCCGTCCACGAACTTGACATGCAGGCCGGCAAGACGATTGGCGACCGCGACAGCCTGCTTCGGGTCGCAGACGTCGTCCTCGACCTGGAGCTTGATCATCTTGCCGTTGACGCCGCCCGCCGCATTGACGGCCTCGACGCCGGCCTGGGCTCCGTGCTTGAACTGCTCGCCGACCGTGGCGACCGGCCCGGAAAACGGACCCGCGACCGCAATGATGATCTCCTCGGCCTTGGCACCCGCCGTCGCGAGGCCAAAGGCCATCGCCGCCATCCCGAAAGTCAAGCCAAGTCTCGTGAAACCAGGCCTCGTGAAACCATGTTTCATCTCGTCCTCCCTCGAGCCGTGCTCGTATTTTTCATGTGAGCTTGGCGCCCACAGTAGAGGATGCCGGGCGCGGTTCAAGCCGGTTGATGATCCGACACGTGATCGTGTGTCCGCCTATCGGGTTTCGTCGTCCAGGACGCCCAGTATGTAGCGGCCGTACTCCGTCTTCTCGAGCGCGAGGCCGAGCTTGCGCAGCTCATCTGCGCCGATGAAGCTTTTGCGATAGGCGATCTCCTCGAGGCAGGCGATCTGGGCCCCCTGCCGCTTCTGCATGACGTGCACGAATTGCGAGGCCTCGAGCAGTGCGTCATGGGTGCCGGCGTCCAGCCAGGCATAGCCGCGTCCGAGCTGCTCCACCACGAGTTCGTCCATCTCCAGATAGGCCCTGTTCACATCGGTGATCTCGTATTCGCCGCGCCCCGAGGGCTTCAGCGAAGCGGCGATATCGATGACCCGGTTGTCGTAGAAATAAAGGCCCGTGACCGCCCAATGCGATTGCGGCTTCGAAGGCTTCTCGACGATGTCGCGGGCCCGCCCCCGGGTATCGAAGCTGACGACCCCGTATCGTTGCGGATCCTCGACATGGTAGGCAAAGACGGTCGCCCCGCTCTCCCGCAGGCTCGCCCGCTCGAGCACCTCGCTCATCCCATGGCCGTAGAAGATATTGTCGCCGAGCACGAGCGCGACGCGGTCCCCTCCCACGAATTCGCGACCGATGGTGAAGGCTTGGGCGAGACCCTCGGGAGCCCTCTGGACCGCGTAGGCGATGCGAAGCCCAAGCCGCGACCCATCGCCGAAGAGCCGCCTGAAATTGTCGAGGAATTCAGGGGCTGAGATGATCAGTATGTCCTTGATGCCGGAGAGCATCAGGACCGACATCGGATAATAGATCATCGGCTTGTCGTAGATCGGCAGGAGCTGCTTGTTGACGGCGAAGGTCGCCGGATGCAGCCGTGTGCCGGTGCCTCCGGCGAGGATGATGCCTTTCATGTCGCTTCCCCCTCCCGGCGAGGCGCGCTTTCCCCTGCTTCGAGCTCGGCCATGATCTCGGCGATCGCCTCCCGCCAGGGCGGAAGCCTGATGCCGTAGGCTCGCGCGATCTTGCCGCAGGCGAGCCGCGAATTCGCGGGGCGTCGCACGGGGGCCGGGGGAAGATCGGCGGTGGCGCAGGGATCGAGCGACGGCGAGCCTTGGCGCCCCGCGAAGGCGAACCGCAGGATCTCGACGGCCAAGCCGTGCCGGCTGGTCGAGCCCGCATTCGTCACGTGGAAGGTGCCGGTCGGCGCGACCCGGTCCATGGCGAGCCGCAGCGCCACGGTCGCGAGCGCTGCAGCGAGGTGGCGAGCCGAGGTCGGAGAGCCGTGCTGATCGGCGACGACCTTGAGACGACCGCCTTGGCGCGCCCGGCGCAGGATGATCGTAAGGAAATTCGCACGGTGCGGGCTCACGACCCAGGCGGTGCGGATG
>JBIOEK010000070.1:0-11358 GCA_044445925.1 Hyphomicrobiales bacterium | reverse complement strand
GCGGGAACAACGGTTAACGTCGGGTCGGTGGGTGCAGGGAGCGCATTCCAGCGTTGCCGGAGCCAGTGGATCGGGAACACATCGCCGGCGTCGTCGTCTTGTCGCTCATCGGCCTCTCGCTCTCGGCGATCCTTACCCGCATCGAACGCGCGGCCTTCGCTTGGCGGTGAGGCACTTGGCGGTGAGGAGGATTTGCCCCGCCGCGCTCGGCGCTTTAGCAATGCGGCTCGCCCATCACAGAGGAAATGCCGATGCTCTACGAACTCGCGAAGCTCACCGTGCGGATCGGCGCGACGCCGAAGGCCGTCGCCGGGATCAAATCCTATGTCTCGGACGCCGGCGCAAAAGGCAGGCTGCTCGGCTGCTGGTCCGCGGAGATCGGCGAGCTCAACCAGGTCGCGGTGCTGCGCGGCTTCGCCGATGTTTCAGAGCTTCAGGCCGAACGCAAGCGGGCGCTCGACGGCAGCGACCCATTCTCCTGCAAGGACGTGCTCACCCATCTCGATATGGCGGGCTATGCCCCGTTTCCCGGCATCCCGCCTGTCGAGCCCGGCCATTTCGGCCCGATCTACGAGATCAGGACCTACGCGCTGAAGCCGGGCGGCCTGCAAGGAACCATTGCGCGCTGGCAAGCGGCGCTGCCCAAGCGGCGGGAGCTCTCGCCGAACCTCGTCGTCATGCATACGCTCGACGGCCCGCCGCGCTTCACCCATATCTGGCCCTATCCGAGCCTCGAGCAGCGGGCCGCCATTCGGGCGAAATCCGTCTCCATCGGGGTCTGGCCGCCGGCGGGCGGGGCCGAATTCATCGCCGTGATGACGAACGGCATCTGGCTGCCGACCGAGATTTCGCCTCTGAAGTGAGCGGGGACGGCTGGTCTCAGCGTCGAGCTTCATTGCGGCGAGCCCGGCCCAACTGGCCGTTGACTGCGGCCGAGCCGAGAATGATCAGGACCATTCCGACCAGGGTCGACCAGGTGAAGGCTTCTCCCAGCACCAGGATGCCGAGCAAGACGCTGAAGCCCGCCCTGAGATAGCTGCCGCTGTTCGTTCCGAGCGCGCCGAGGCTGCGCACCAGCCGGAAAAAGATGATCATAGCGAAGGCGGTGCAGACGACCGAGAGCACGACAAGGGCGGCGAGCGCGCCCATTGTCGGCGACAGCGTCCAGGGCCGGTCGACGGCGAGCGCGGCCGGCACCATGAGGATGGCGGCGCAGCTCATGGCGCCGGCGGCAGTCACGGTTGCGGGCAGATGGGCGAAGCGTCGCCCCCAGATCGGCGCGATGGCGTAGCAAAGGCTCGATCCGAGTACTGCGATCGGCGCCAGGGGAGGGCTGCCGGCTTCCCACAGCGCATCCCTCCCAATGACGACGATGACACCGACGATACCGAGCAGCACCCCGGCGATCTTTTGCCGATCAACGGATTCACGGCGAGTGACCAGGGGAAGGAGCGCAAAGATCGGTGGAGTAGCGTTGAGCACGCCCGCAAGGCCACTGGCGATGTGCTCCTCGCCCCAGTTGATCAGGGTGAAGGGCAAGGCGCTCTGAAGCAAACCCTGCACGAGAAAGGCCCGCCAAGTCTGCGCATCCTTGGGCAGGGACAGGCCTCGCCACCTTGCGAACAGGACGAGCAGGATCGCGGCGACGGCAACCCGTGTCGCCACCATGGTGGCGGGCGGGACAGTCTCGACCGCGACCTTGATCAAGGTGAAGGAGCTGCCCCAAATGAAGGAAAGCAGGACGAGGAGGGCGATTTCGAACACAAGGTTCGTTCCCTTGTTTGCCGCCGCGGCTAGCGATGCGCTCAATCGAGGTCTCCATTGCCAAGTCGGCTGCCAAGTGGGTTGCCAAGTCGGCCCGAGACTGCCTCGGTGGGCTCGGAGATGCTGGCCGGAATCGGACCTGATCGCCCGATGAGGTCCGATTCCAGCTATCGGCAGGGAAGGGTCTCCATTACGGTTGCCGCGTGATGATGAACGCAATGCCGTCGGGCTTGGACCGCCAAAGCTGCGACCGTGCGCGCCTGGCGCGCGATCGGGCCTTCGACGGGCTGTTCTTTTCGGGCGTGCGCACTACCCGCATCTATTGCCGGCCGGTATGTCCGGTGCATCCCGCCCGATCCGAGAACGTGGTCTTCTTCGCGAGCGCGGCAGCGGCCGAGCGAGCGGGCTTCCGCCCTTGCCTGCGCTGCCGTCCGGAAGCAGCGCCGGGCAGCCCTGCCTGGACAGGCACGGCAAGCACGGTCGCGCGGGGGCTCCGGCTCGTCGCGGAAGGATTTCTCGACCGGCATTCGGTTGCGGAGCTCTCCGACACGCTCGGGATCGGGCAGCGCCATCTGCTGCGGCTGTTCCTACGCCACGCCGGCGCGACGCCGCACGGGGTGGCGACGACCAGCCGCGTGCAGAGAGCCAAGCGATTGATCGACAACACCGACAGACCTTTGTCCGAGATCGCATTCGCCGCAGGGTTCGGCAGCTTGCGCCGCTTCAACGACGCGTTCTTGGCCGCTTACCGGCGCACGCCATCATCGTTCCGCAAAAGTTCTCCGGTTAATCTCCGCGTTACCGTCCCGTCCTAGAGTTCGGCCCCGTGGTGTGCTCCATCGATGACGTCGGTAAAGGATGAGGCTACCGGACGCTTCGTGGCCAGCTTCCTGGCGGGACCTCGGCGCCGGACCCGCCGAGGCCGTCGAGACGCAATCCACCCGCCCCTTCTTGCTTGGACATACGAGGCAACTTGACACGGCGTGCCGGCCCACGCGGACATGTCAAGATTGCGGAAATTTCATGCTGTCACCTGAATAGTTGTGATATTGATTCCCATGGGCGACGGTCATGATGAAGGCATGGATGCATCATGCAGAACGTCCGTCTGATGCCGGGAGATCCGGCGCCCTGGTTTCGCGCCAGATCGTCCAATGGTTCATTGTTCAATATCGATGCCGCCGCTGGCCGATGGCTGGCGCTGACCTTCATCGATAGCGCGACGGCTCCGGGGCAGGCCGATACGGTCTCGGAGATCAAGACACAATCGGGCATCTTCGACGGGGAGAACGCTGCCTGGCTGATCGTCACTTCCGATCCGTTGGACGAGGAGCCGAACCGGCTTCCGCTTCGCGTGCCTGGCATTCGAGCGGTCTTCGACGCGGATTACGACATTCGCACGCTTTACGGGATCGACGCCTGGGGCAGGCTCCCGGTGACCTTGATCCTTTCGCCGCAATTATCGGTCGCCGGCACCATCGCGGCCGGCTCCCCCAAGCAACATGCCGAAGCCTTGTCTCGCGTCATCGCGGCGCGGCCGGACATCAGCACGCTGGCGACCGAGGCGCGTCGCATCCCCGATTACCATCATACCGTCTGCCCCTGACCGCGGCTTTGGCAGGAGGATCGCCCGGCGGCGGAAGGAATGCGTCGAGGATATCGCGCCGGTCGAGGGCAAAGAGGTCACGCCCGTCACGACGCTCGAGTCCCGACGGCCTTCATGACGGGACGATCCTGGTCGGAGCGCTTGCGTTCGGCCGGGATCGCCCAGGGCCGGCCTCCCTCTCGGGCACCTAACCGAACCTCTCATAGCGCGGGTTCAAGCGGACCTTACTTGATCGAGATCAAACCTCGTACCCCCATACCGACTTGAGCGGCCCCGTCCCCGCTCATTGCGAGGATCTCAAGCTGAGACGCCATTGGCGCGAGCTTGCGTTTGACAAATGCCGCTTTCGCGGCTAGTCGGTCCAGGTCGGCGCGGGGAGACCCGCGCCCTCTGCGTTTGCGGGGATAATCGCGCATCGGCGCCAAGGTCCTCCGGATCGCTCCATCGCAATCGACTGCCAAGAAGCCGGCGGGCCCATCGCCTCGCCGGGCCGAACACGGGAGACAACGATGTTCGCAGTCATCAAGACCGGCGGCAAGCAATACCGCGTCGCCGCCGGAGATACGATTACGGTCGAGAAGCTCGCCGGCGAGCCCGGCGAAGTCATAGCCTTCGAGCATGTGCTGATGCTCGTGGACGGCGCGACGACCGAAATCGGGGCGCCGTCGGTCGCGGGCGCGACGGTCGCGGGCGAGCTCGTGGAGCAGACGCGCGGCGCCAAGGTCATCGCCTTCAAGAAGCGCCGCCGCAAGAATTCGCGCCGCAAGCGCGGGCATCGCCAAGACCTTACGGTCGTCAAGATCACCGATATTCTCACGGGCGGCGCCAAGCCCTTGCTCGCCAAGCCCGCGCTCGAGGCCAAGCCTGCGCTCGAAGCCAAGCCGGTCGAACCCGCCGCTCAGGTGAAAGCCGAGGAGGCAAGGCCCGCGGAGACAAAGGCCGAGGCTACCGTCAAGGCGCCGAAGCCCAAGGTCAAGGAGGCGGAAGCCGCGCCCGAAGCCAAAGCAGCGACCCCTGCGGCCGACCACGATCATGCCGGCATCGCCGCCGGCGCGGCTGCTGCGGTCGCCGCCGCCAAGGCGAAGGGCATCGACACCGACAAGTTCCAGCATCTCGCGGAGCCGGTCGGCCGAGCCGACGATCTCAAGCTGATCTCCGGCGTCGGTCCGACCATCGAGAAGAAGCTGAACGGGATCGGCATTTGGCATTATTGGCAGGTCAAGGCCCTGTCGGAAGAAGATATCGCCACGGTCGAGAACCAGGTCGGCTTCAAGGGACGCGCCCATCGCGATGATTGGATGGGCCAGGCGGCCGAGCTGATGGCCGGCAAGGGACCGCGGCCGAAATCGCATCATGCCTCTCACGAGGACGATCATTAAGTCTGGCATAAGGGCCGGCTTCCGGCCGCATCGAGGATAGGAGCGCGACATGGCTCACAAGAAGGCTGGCGGTTCTTCGCGCAACGGGCGCGATTCGGAATCCAAGCGCCTCGGCGTGAAGAAGTTCGGCGGCGAGCAGGTGCTCGCCGGCAACATCATCGTGCGCCAGCGCGGCACCAAGGTGCATCCGGGACCCAATGTGGGCCTTGGGAAGGATCATACGCTCTTCGCCTTAGCCTCCGGCCGCGTAACCTTCGGCATTAAACGAGGCCGCTCGACGGTCACTGTAGTTGCCGCGGCGCAAGCGGCCGAATAACCCGGCGGAACACATATCCGCCGGCCCGTCGAACCGGGATCCTGGCGGATAGGAGCGTGGCCCGACCGGGCCGATGCCCAAGCCCAGGAAGGGATCGGCGGGGAACCATCGATCCTTTTTTGCTGCATGGAGCATGACATGCCCTCCCCAGCGACAATCTGGAACCCGATCGCAACGGCGCGGCTCCTCCTCGAGCCCGTGAGAAGCGAATTCGCACTCGCCTTGTTCGCGCACATCAATGATTGGGAGGTGATGCGCTGGCTCGCCGCGCCGCCCTGGCCCTATGGGCTCGACGACATGCATGAATGGATCGCTGGAGCTCGCACCGCGCATGCCGAGAGGCGCGAAGCCAATTACGCGATCACGCTTGCGGGCCGGCCTATCGGCGCGATCGGCATAACAGGGCTCGCTTTCGGCCCGGTGCTCGGCTATTGGCTGGCGCGGCCGTTCTGGGGCCTCGGCTATATGAGCGAGGCGGCCGGCAGGCTCGTCGAAAACTTGTTCGCGGAGGGGCATGGCTTCGTCGCCTCCGGCGTGATCGAGGGCAATGCCGCCTCGCTGCGCATTCAGGAGAAGCTCGGCTTCCGCGTCGTCAATGAGCGCTACATCCATGCGCGGCCGCATGGAAGGCCGATGCCGCATCTCGACACGGTGCTCGGCCGGACCCGCTGGTCGCATTTGCGCCTGGCCGCTTGAAACGCGTGGTCCAAGCAATGCTGCCATGCGCGCGTCCGATTCGCCGCAAAGGCGCAAGGGTCTAAGCAAAGATCGGGTGGATCATCCCATACGTCTTCGCTCGCAGCCTTTGATACCGGGTCCCGTCATCGCGTAAAGCGCGGACCGTCCCCCACTTTCGCAAGGATATGCTTTTCGAAATGATGCTTATGCGTGATGGCTTGGCGGTCGAGACATGGCTGAGATGAGCGTCCAGACGAGCGTGATGCCGGAAGTCGGCGCGCGGGCCACCGCGAAGGGGCTCGCGCTCGGCGTCCTCCTCGCCGTCAGCTTCTCGCATCTGATGAACGATCTGATTCAGTCGCTCCTCCCGGCGATCTATCCGATGCTGAAATCCTCCTTCCAGCTCGATTTCGGCCAGATCGGCCTGATCACCCTCACCTTCCAGCTTGCCGCCTCGCTGCTGCAGCCCCTGGTCGGCCTCTATACTGACCGCAGGCCGATGCCCTATTCGCTGGCGACCGGCATGGGCTTCACGCTCGCCGGCCTGCTTCTGATGTCCGTCGCTTGGAGCTACGCCACGCTGCTCCTCGCGGCCGCGCTCATCGGCTGCGGCTCGTCGGTCTTTCATCCCGAATCCTCGCGCGTGGCCCGCATGGCATCCGGAGGCAGGCATGGCCTCGCGCAGTCGCTCTTTCAGGTCGGCGGCAATACCGGCCAGGCGCTCGGCCCCCCGCTCGCGGCGTTGGTCATCTTGCCGCGCGGCCAATCAAGCATCGCCTGGTTCTCGCTCGCCGCGCTGATCGGCATGAGCGTTTTGTATCGCGTCGGCCATTGGTACAAGGCCAGACGACCGGCGACGGGAAGCGCCGGCTCGATCAGCCTCCCCTCGCCGCTCCTGTCCTCGCGCAAGCTCGCATTGTCGGCTCTGGTGCTCACCGCGCTGATGTTTTCCAAGGCCTTCTACACGTCTAGCTTCACCAGCTACTACACCTTCTACCTGATCGAGAAATTTCATGTGAGCGTGCGTGAATCGCAGCTCTTTCTCTTCTTGTTCCTCGGCTCGGTGGCAGCCGGCGCATTGATCGGCGGACCGATCGGCGACCGTCTGGGGCGCAAATTCGTCATCTGGTTCTCGATCCTTGGTGTTTTCCCCTTCACGCTCGCCTTGCCCTACGCGAATTTGTTCTGGACCGCGGTCTTGACCGTACCGATCGGAGTGATCATGGCTTCGGCCTTCTCGGCGATCCTCGTCTATGCGCAAGAGCTGGTGCCAGGCCGGGTCGGCACCGTCGCCGGCGTCTTCTTCGGATTCGCATTCGGGCTCGGCGGGCTCGGCGCAGCAGTGCTGGGCAGGCTCGCGGACCTTACCAGCATTGAATACGTCTACGAGATTTGCGCCTATCTGCCGCTGATCGGCCTGTTGACGGTCTTCCTGCCCTATTCCGAGCCCCACAGGCCAAAGCTCAAATCGGCTTGAGGCCGCGCGCTCCTGCCTCCAAGGGCGAGCCAGGGCATGATCCCGAAAAGTCTGCCCCCTGAACGCATCTCGTCCTGGCCGGATGAGTTCAGGTCGGGGCGTATCGCGCATTTTGGGGCAAGGCTTTCAATATCAATAGCCGGCCACACGAATTCCGATTGCATACATGTCGGAATCGACATTCCTCAACCCTCCCCCCGAAAGCATGCCGTCGAGAATGCAGGCTGGCTCCGCCAAGCGAGATAGGAGTCTGTGGCGGTTCGACCTAAATCCATCCCGCTCCAGGGAACCCTTGGCCGATCCATGCGTTGGCTCGACTAAGGTCTGCGCGCCTCGCCTGGCGAGGCTCGCGGATGAGCGGGAATGAGCACAGACGGGAACTGATGCCGAACGCCAACATGGACGAACCCGTCGCTGACGAGCGCGCCGCTCTGTTTCTCGATGTCGACGGCACGCTCCTGGATCTCGCGCCGCGCCCGGCCGCCGTGATCGTTCCAGCCTCGCTCATCGCCTCGCTCGCCAATGCGGAGAGGGTGCTCGACGGCGCGCTGGCCCTGGTGAGCGGGCGTTCGATCGATGATCTCGATCACCTGTTCGCCCCGCTCAGGCTGCGCGCCAGCGGCGTGCACGGGGCACAGGCGCGCTTCTCCCCCGATGGGCTCGAACAGGCCGACAAGGAAGCCGAAGGCCTTCCGCGCAAGCTATGGGCGGCACTCACAGAGGTCCTGTTCGATTTCCCGGGCACCTTCGCCGAGAACAAGCGCTACAGCTTCGCCGTGCATTACCGCACCGTGCCGGTGCTGAAACAGCGTTTGCACGACGCGCTGAGCCTCCTGATCGTGGCCCATGCGGATTTGGACTTGGTCATGATTCATGGCCACAGCGTCTATGACATCAAGCCGCGCAGCTTCGACAAAGGCAGGGCGATCGAGCATTTTATCGCCCGCAAGCCCTTCTACGGCCGGGTGCCCGTGTTCATCGGCGACGACTCCACGGATGAGGCCGGTTTTGCCACCGTCGTCAAGCATGGCGGGCACGCCTTCTCGGTCGGCAGCGAAAGACCCGGCGTCAGCTTCGTCTTCCCGACTCCCGAGAGCGTCCGCCGCTGGCTCACAGGCTTTGGACGCAAGCGACCTCCGGCATGAAGTTCGACCCGCAAGCGGTACATAATCTCGATCTCGCGCTGATCGGCAATGGCCGGGTCGGGGCGCTCGTCAATCGGCGGGCCCGCATCGTGTGGTGGTGCTTCCCGCGCTTCGATTCGGATCCGATCTTCTCGCGCCTGCTGGCAGGCGATGAGGAGAAGGGCTTTTGCGATGTGGTGCTTGCCGATTGCGTCGAGACGATCGCGCAATATCTGCGCAACACCGCCGTTGTCGAGACCATCCTCACCGACGCCCATGGCGGGCAAGTGCGTGTGACCGATTTCGCCCCGCGCTTCGAGCATTATGAGCGGGTGTTCCGCCCGCCGCAGCTCATAAGGCGCATCGAGCCGATCGCCGGGTTGCCGCGCATCGCCATCAGGGTTCGTCCGACCTACGCCTATGGCCGGCCGATCACCGAATATGCCATCGGCTCGAACCATATCCGCTACATGGGCGGCACCGAGATCATGCGGCTTACGACTGATGCGCCGCTCTCCTATGTGGTAGCGGAAACGAATTTCGCGCTGAACCGGCCCGTGAGCCTCGTCCTCGGCCAGGACGAGCCGTTCCGCAGCGCCATCGATGCGACGAGCCGCGAATTCCTCGACCGCACCCGCGACCATTGGGTCGGATGGGTGCGTCATCTCGGCGTGCCGTTGGAATGGCAGACCGCAGTAGTGCGCTCCGCGATCACGCTGAAGCTATGCCAATTCGAGGAGACCGGAGCGATCATCGCGGCCCACACCACCTCGATTCCCGAGGCGCCCGGTTCCTCGCGCAACTGGGACTATCGCTATTGCTGGCTGCGCGACGCCTATTTCGTCATCCACGCGCTCAATCGGCTCGGCGCCACCCAGACGATGGAAGCCTATATCAATTACATCACCACGGTCGCGGTGGAGGATGCCTATCCGCTGCAGCCGGTGCACGGCATCGTGCCCTTCACGCCACTCGACGAGACCATCACGCCGGACCTTTCGGGATTTCTCGGTCAGGGGCCCGTACGCGTCGGCAATCAGGCTGCCGCGCAAGTGCAGCACGATGTCTATGGCAGCGTCGTGCTCGGTGCGACGCAGATGTTCGTAGACGAAAGACTGCCCAAGATGGGCGACGAAGCGCTGTTCCATCAGCTCGAACGGCTCGGCGAGCATGCGCGCCGCGTCGCGCTCGAGCCCGATGCCGGCATCTGGGAATATCGTGGACGCGCCCGTGTCCACACCTACTCGGCCACGCTCTGCTGGGCGGCTTGCGACCGGCTGGGCCAGATCGCCAAGCGGCTGAAGCTCGATGAGCGGGCCGGCTATTGGTCGACGCATGCGGCCGAATTGAGAACCAAGATCCTGAACGGCGCCTGGGATGAGAAGCGCGGGGTGATCACGGGCGCCTTGGGCCATCCCGATCTCGATGCGAGCGTGCTCCTGCTCGCCGAGCTCGGCCTGCTCGCCCCGAACGACAAGCGCTTCAGCCGCAGCTGCGACGCCATCGGCCGTGAGTTGATGCGCAACAACCGCATCATGCGCTACACGGCCGAGGATGATTTCGGCGCGCCGGAGACCGCCTTCCTGGTCTGCAATTTCTGGTACATGGATGCGCTCGCGACGCTTGGCCGGCGCGGCCAGGCGCGCGACATGTTCACCGATATCCTCGATCGGCGCAACGCTTTCGGACTGCTTTCCGAGGACATCCATCCGGTGACCGGCGAGCTCTGGGGGAATTTTCCGCAAACCTATTCCATGGCCGGCATCATCAACACCGCAATGCGGCTGTCAGCCGGCTGGGAGGACGCATGGGCCCGCGCCTCATCATAGTCTCCAACCGCGTGGCGGTGCCGGTGCCCGCCGGCAAGGAGAGCCCGGGCGGGCTCGCGGTCGCCGTGAAGGCCGCGCTGAGAAACCGCACCGGGCTGTGGTTCGGCTGGAGCGGCAACGCCCGGGACGAGACCGACAGCGAGCCGCGCATCGTCGAGCGCAACAAGATCACCTATGTGGTGATCGACATCTCGACCAACGATTTCCAGGAATACTATAACGGCTTCGCCAATCGCGTGCTGTGGCCGATCCTGCACTATCGCGTCGATCTCGCCGAATTCTCGCGCGCCGACCTCTCCGGATATATGCGCGTCAACCGGCTGTTCGCCGACAAGCTCGGAGCGCTGCTCCAGGAGAATGACGTCATCTGGGTGCATGACTACCACCTGATGCCGCTCGCCAGGGAGCTGCGCGCCCGCGGCCACACCAATCCGATCGGCTTCTACCTGCACATCCCCTGCGCGCCCCCGGACATCCTCATCGCCATTCCCCGGCACCAGGAGGTCCTCGGCAGCCTGAGCCACTACGATCTCGTCGGCTTCCAGACTGAGAATGACAAAGAGAATTTCGGTCAATATCTCTGTGCCCAGGGGGCACGCGCGGGACGCGACGGCCAAAGCTTCACGGTCGATGGAAGGCAAGTGCGCACCGGCGCCTTTCCGGTCAGCATCGAGACGGCGGCCTATGCGAGGCTCGCCCGCACCGCGAGCCGTTCGAGCTTTTCGCAAGAGATCGAGGAGAGCCTTTCTGGCCGCCGTCTGGTGCTCGGCGTCGACCGGCTCGACTACTCGAAGGGCATCCTGCACCGCATCAATGCCTTCGACCGCTTCCTGGAGATGAACCCTGACTGGATTTCGCGCGTCACCTTCCTGCAAATCACGCCACACAGCCGCGCCGATATTCAGGAATACGCGTCGATCGAGGACGAGGTCACGACGCTCGTCGGGCGAATCAACGGCCGCTATGGCCAAGCCTCCTGGACCCCGATCCGCTATGTGAACCGCTCCTATTCGCGCACGGCGCTCGCCGGCATCTACCGTGCCGCGGACGTGGCGCTCGTCACTCCCTTGCGGGACGGCATGAACCTCGTGGCGAAGGAGTTCGTGGCAGCGCAGGATCCGGAGGATCCGGGCGTGCTCATCTTGTCGCAATTTGCCGGCGCCGCCGCCGAGCTCGACCAGGCGC
>JBIOEK010000069.1:0-11382 GCA_044445925.1 Hyphomicrobiales bacterium | reverse complement strand
TCGCTTGCGTAGCGCAAGGCATCGCGCCGATACTGTTCACGGGTGATTTCAGTCCAAGCCATTGTGACCTCCATTGAGCTTCGCAACCCAACGGAATCACAACCGATTGAAATCACCCAACTTATTTTTCAGTCAGCCTCTCAGATCTGGAGGATCGCTCGAGAACGCCATCGTCGCTTACGAATCACTTCGGCTGGTTTTGCAAATCAAGCTTATCGTCCTCCCGCGGCATGCGCCACACGCCATAACGCCAGGGGAGCCACCAACGCGCCTCGGCGCGAAGCGTCGGCGGCACGGGATCGAAGCCGTGGCCGCCGAAGGGGCCGCAGCGGCAAAGGCGCGCGAATGCCATGCACGAGCCGGGCCAGAAGCCGTGCAACCGCAGGGCGTCGAGCGCATATTCGGAACAGCTCGGCTCATAGCGGCATTGGCGCCCGAGGAACGCCGAGAGGGAGTAGCGATACACCAGCACCACGGCAATCGCGACGCGCGCAAGGGGTGACGGCGACGCGCCTTGCGCCTGCCGGCTCAGATCACTTTGGGGTCGCGCGCACATGCGGATATTGCCAAAGCTTCACCAATTCTCCATGCCGGCATGAGGTGCAGTCGCCGATCAACATCTATATAGGGGCGGGGCGGCGCATAGCGACGCGCGGCAGCAGCCTTACGTTGAATTTATGTGTCTTGAGCCTCGCGGGAGCCGAGCATGGTGAAGACGACAGTGATTGCGGCCATACTGATCTGCGCGCCGTTGCCGGCGCTGGCCGCCACAATCACCTTTACCAGCGTGCGTGACGGCCCATGCAAGGTCGAGGTCAACCGCTATTGCGAGCATGTGAAGCCGGGCGGAAGTCGCATCCAGGCCTGCCTGCGCGAGCATGTCGGCGAATTGTCGAGGCTCTGCGTGAG
This sequence comes from Hyphomicrobiales bacterium, assembly GCA_044445925.1. GTDB lineage: Bacteria > Pseudomonadota > Alphaproteobacteria > Rhizobiales > Beijerinckiaceae > GAS188. The sequence goes on along the minus strand of JBIOEK010000069.1, from coordinate 10,473 downwards.
GGGCTTGCGGGCCTATCGCAACTCCCTGAACATGCACCTCAAGATGCGCCGTCACGCGCGTCGAGATCCCTTGTTCTCGCCCGCCGCGCGCCACCCGGTGCCGGCACCGAAATAGCTCAGGCGGCCAATCGCTGGCCGCTTTCCCCATCGAATAGATGCACGGTCGCCAGGTCCGGCAGGATCTTGATGGTTTCGCCGGGGCGCGCGGCGATCCGGTCGCGGAATACGGCGACGATGTCAGTGCCGCCGAGCTTCAGCATCACCTGGGTCTCCGACCCGGTCGGCTCGACGACGACGACCTCGGCCGGCACGCCGTCTTGGGCGATGCGCAGATGCTCCGGCCGGAAGCCATAGGCGGCGGGCTTGCCGTCGGAGGCGCTCGGCGCGCTCGCCAGAGGCATCTCGATGCCGTTCTCGGACTTGAAGCTCGGTCTGCCGCCACCGGCGATGCGCCCTTTGAGCACGTTCATCGCCGGCGAACCGATGAAGCCCGCGACGAACAGGTTGGCGGGCCGGTCATAGAGATCGAGCGGCGCGCCGATCTGCTCGACATGCCCATCATGGAGCACGACGATCTTATCGGCCATGGTCATGGCCTCGATCTGGTCATGCGTCACATAGACGGTCGTGGTCTTGAGGCGCTGGTGCAGATCCTTGATCTCGGCGCGCATGGCGACCCGCAGCTTGGCGTCGAGATTCGACAGGGGCTCGTCGAACAGGAATACCTGCGGGTCGCGCACGATGGCGCGCCCCATTGCGACACGCTGGCGCTGGCCGCCCGAGAGCTGGCGCGGATAGCGATCGAGCAGCGCCCTTAGGCCTAGAATGCCGGCCGCCTTGTCGACGCGCGCCGCGATCTCTGCCTTTGGCGCCCGCTTCAGCTTCAAGGAGAAGGCCATGTTGTCGGCGACCGTCATATGCGGATAGAGCGCATAATTCTGGAACACCATGGCGATGTCGCGCTCTTTCGGCGGCACATCGTTGACCACGCGCTCGCCGATCCTGATCTCGCCTGACGAGATTTCCTCGAGACCCGCGATCATGCGCAAGAGCGTCGACTTGCCGCAGCCGGACGGCCCCACAAGGGTGACGAACTCGCCGTCGAGGATCTCGACATTTATGCCGTGGATCACCGCCGTCGAGCCGTAGCTCTTGCGGATATCCTTGATGCTGACGCTCGCCATGCGGCCTCTCCCTGGCTGTGCCGCGGTTGGCGGTAGTTTCGCCGTTGCGGTTCTTCCATCTAGAGCATAATCCTTGTCCGCCTTCCACTAGGCAGGCAGGTTGCGTCAAGCTCTTTCTGTGGCGCGCCGCGCCGCCATGACATTCTCCCGCCGCAGGTGCCTCATGACCAAGACGATCGATGTTGTGCTGACAGGTCCCCTACCCGGCTCGACCGCCGAGGGGCTGGACGAGGTGTTTCGCGTGTATCGCCCCTTCACGGGGGAGGATCAGAAGGCCAAGCTCGAGCGAGCCTCGGCCGATATCCGCGGTGTCGCCGCCGGCGCGAGCCACGAGCCTCTCGACGACGCCTTCTTCGATCGTTTTCCGAAGCTCGAGATCCTGGCCTCCTGCGGCGTCGGCTACGACCATGTGGACGCCAAGGCCGCGGCGCGTCGCTGCATCATCGTGACCAACACACCCGATGTGCTTACCGAGGAGGTCGCCGACACGGCGATGGGTCTCCTGATCGCGACCGTGCGGCAATTGCCGCAGGCCGACGCCTATCTGCGTGCCGGCAAATGGGTGGCAAAGCCATTTCCCTTCACCGACACGCTGCGCGGCAAGAGCCTGGGCATCGTCGGCCTTGGCCGCATCGGCAATGCCATCGCCAGGCGCGCGCAAGCCTTCGGCCTCAGCGTCTCCTATCACAGCCGTTCCGCGCGGCCGGGCGCGCCCTTTGCCTATTACCCGACCCTCGCGGGGCTCGCCGAGGCCGTCGACATCTTGATGGTGATCACGCCGGGAGGCGCGGCGACCAAGCATCTGATCAACGCCAAGATCCTCGATGCGCTCGGAAAAAAGGGCGCCCTCATCAATATGTCGCGCGGCTCCGTCGTCGACGAAAAGGCGCTGATCGCCGCGCTCAAGGCGGGCAGGATCGCGAGCGCGGGCCTCGACGTGTTCGAGCACGAGCCGCATGTGCCCGCCGAGCTGATCGCCATGCAAAATGTCGTGCTCCTGCCGCATGTGGGCTCGGCCTCGGTGCATACGCGCAACGCCATGGGCAACCTCACGGTCGACAATCTCAAGAGCTGGTTTGCCGGCAAGGGGCCGCTGACGCCGGTGCTCGAGACGCCTTGGCCGAAGACCGTATAGGGAGGATTCAGGGGTCATGACGGTCGGCGAGATGAGCACCGACGAGGTAAACCCTCATGGCGAAGATCAGCAATTGACCGGATGATGACAAGGCCGCTCGCCCCCGATCGCGCAAGGCTCGCCGCCGATCTCGAGATCAGCCGGATCGTCACCGGCCTGTGGCAGGTCGCCGACATGGAGCGTGACGGCCGCCTGCTCGACCCCGAAAAGGCCTCCTCGGCGATGCTCGGCTACGCGGGCGCAGGCTTCGACAGCTTCGACATGGCCGATCACTATGGCAGCGCCGAGCTCATCAGCGGCCGATTTCTGGCGCGGGTCGCGGCCGGGGAGAATGTGGGTGCCCACCGACCGACCGTGTTCACCAAATGGTGCCCGCCGCCCGGCGAGATGACCGCGAATGCGGTGCGTGCCGGTGTCGGCCGCAGCCTCGAGCGCCTCGGCGTTTCGAGGATCGACCTCTTGCAGTTCCATTGGTGGAGCTTCGAGCATCCGGCTTATCTCGATGCGATGAAGGGGCTTGCCGAGCTTCGACGCGAAGGCGTCATCGGCCATCTCGGCGTCACCAATTTCGATACGGCGCATCTGCGCGTGCTGGTGAAGCACGGAATCCCGATCGTCTCGAACCAGGTGTGCTTTTCGCTGCTCGACCGACGCGCGGCGAGCGAGATGAGCAGCTTCTGTCTCGAGCACGGCGTCCGCTTGCTGGCTTACGGGACGCTCGCAGGCGGCCTGATGTCGGAACGCTTTCTCGGCCAGAAGGAGCCCGCCGCGCCCGCCCTCCCCGACTGGAGCAAGATGAAGTACAAGCGCTTCGTCGACGCGGTCGGCGGCTGGCCCGCCCTGCAGGCGATCCTCGGCGCGCTCGAGCAAATTGCCCATAAGCACGGCGTCTCGATCTCGAATGTCGCGACCCGCTGGGTGCTCGAGCATCCGGCAGTCGCCGCCGTGATCGTCGGAGCGCGTCTTGGCGAGAGCGAGCATCGCAGCGACAATCTCAAGGTCTTTTCCTTTGCCCTCGACTCCGAGGACAAGGGTCTGATCGAGGTGGCGCTCGCCAAGTCCATCCCCTTATCGGGGGATTGCGGCGACGAATACCGGCGCCCCCCTTATTTGACCGCCTCGGGCGATCTCAGCCATCACCTCGACGAAGTCGCCAATATCTACGAGGCCGTGCCGGTTGATGGCCGGCCGAGTCGACTGCGGATCGATTCCGGGAGCGTCTGGGAGAAGATCTGCGGCTATAGCCGCGCGGTCCGCGTCAAGGACCGCGTGCTAGTCAGCGGAACCACGGCGACCCATGGCGCCGGGGAGATCGTCTGCCCCGGCGATCCGGCGGGCCAGACCGTCTATATCCTCGACAAGATCGCTGCGAGCCTGTCCGCGCTCGGCGCCAAGCTTGAAGACGTCGTGCGCACCCGCGTCTACCTCAAGGATGCCGACCAGTGGGAAGCCGTCTCGCGCATCCATGGCCGCTATTTCGGCACGATCCGTCCGGCGAATACACTGATCGAAACCTCCCGCCTCATCGGCGATTACGAGGTCGAGATCGAGGCCGAGGCCGTCATCGGCTGATTGCGGCACCCCCCCGCCTCGCCAGCCCTCACCTCGTCTTGCCGGCCGCCCTGCGCCGTTCCTTCAGCACCAGGGATACGTTGCGCAGATAGATGAATACGCCGAGCCCTTGGCCGAGGATGAAGACGATGTCGCGCCGCCATAAGGAATAGGCGAGCAGCAAGAGGCCTCCGCCGATCGAGAACAGCCAGAAGCTGAAGGGAATGACGCTGCGCCCCGCCTTCTCGCTCGCCAGCCACTGCACCAGGAAGCGCATGGTGAACAGCGCCTGCCCGACGAGGCCGATCAGCACGACGAGGTTGAACTTCTCGACGAACACGTCCTGGAGATAGCCGCCGAGCGCGCTTGCGAGATCGACCAGCATCATGCGTCCTTTCGCTTTTCCGACACGAGCGGCACGCGACGGCGCCTGCGGATCAGCCACCACACTCCGGCGAGGTCGAGCATGCCGACCCAGAGCCGGTCGAAGAGCCCGTAATTCGACTGCCCCGAGCGGCGCGGTCGATCGACCACATCGGCGAGCGCCACGCGATAGCCCTCGCGACGCATCAGGGCTGGCAGGAAGCGGTGCAGTCCATCGAAATAGGGCAGCGCCAGGAAGACCTCGCGCCGGAACGCCTTGAGGCCGCAGCCGGTGTCGCGGGTGCCGTCCTTCAAGACCTGTCCGCGAACCGCATTCGCTACGCGCGATTGCAGCCTCTTGAAGCCCGTATCCTTGCGGCCGAGCCGTTGCCCCGCGACGAGCCCGGTCGAGAGACCGCCGGCCTCGAGCGCTTCCACGAGCCTTGGAATGAAAGCCGGATCGTTCTGGCCGTCGCCGTCGAGCGTCGCGACGATCGCGGCTCGCGCGGCACGCACCCCGCTACGCACCGCGGCGCTCTGCCCGCAGCTTTCGGCATGGCGCAAGACGCGCAAATAGGGGCGAGAGGCGCAGAGCTCGGCAAGTCGCTCATGCGTCGCATCGCTCGATCCGTCATCCACGCAGATGAGCTCGAAGGGCGCGAGCGCCGCGCAGGACCGCTCGATCTCATCGATAAGCGGGTGAGCATTCCCCGCTTCGTTGCGCATCGGCACGACGATCGACAGACGCGGCCTTCGTCCCTCTTCGCCGATCATCGCGTCTTGCGCCAGCTCAAGGCTCGCGTCGCCGGCTACGAGCGAAGCCTCATCCGCGACCGGCTGAGCCGGCTGCAATTCCGATACGGCGCCGGAGCGGCCCCGCCGATGCAGCGCGCCATGCGCGTCGAGGGTGAAGCCGATGCGGGCCTTGGCGAACAGGATCAGCACGGCCCGCGCGCCGGCGATCCCGATCAAGGCGCCGGCCAGCACGTCGCTCACATAATGGGCCTCGACGGCGACGCGCGAGACGAACACGATGCCGGCCAGCGCGACGGCCGGGCGGCTCCAGCGCGGCGCGAGCGCGCCGATCGCGACGATCAGCGCCGCCGCGGTCGTCGCGTGGCCCGAGGGAAAGCTCGCCTTGGATGCCGCGAGCGACAAAGGATCGAAATGGAAAGCCCCGAGGCTCTCGAAATATCGGGGCCGCACGCGACCCACGACATGCTTCAGCAGCGTCGCCGCGAGCGACGGCACGGCGATCGCGGTCGCCACGAAGAAGGCTCGCTCGGCCATCAGGGTCAGGCGGGCCCGGTTCCTAGCAGAGGCGGCCGCGTAACTCAGGCGCGCCAGCCCCAGCCCCAGGAGCGTCGCCGGCAGGATTGTGACCCACCCTTCTCCCAGGACGGTCACATCCGCGAAGAAGGCCACGAAGCTTTGAGGAAGATGCCGAATGGCGGCGGCGACCGGCGTATCAAGGATAAGCCCCGCCCCGAGCACGCAGAGGATCGCTTTCGCGACAGAGCCGGCGCTCGGGACGAAGTCCCTTGGGTTTTCTCTCGCGGTCCTGAGCGCCAAAGCGAGCCGCTTCGCGAGCACGCTCAGAATCGCGAGCGCATGGGCTCGTTCGCCTTCCAGAACCGCTCTGATGGGATTGGGCCCGGTCTCGCGCTTGTCCTTGCGCGTCGTTTCAACCACCATTGACGTAAACCCCGATATCCATATGCCGACCGCCGTTCAGGTTGACGCCCAAGACCCTGCCTAGGGGATGCAATGTCTGGCCGAGGGAAGCGAGCTTGCGGGTAAATTCTCCCTCCTGGCGAATATCCACGAAGGCTGCTCGGCACCCGGTCCCCGAGAGGAAGACGGCCGCATCGGCGCCGTCGCTCATTTTCAGGTCGGTGCGTGTCAGGAATACGAGGCTCGGCTCGTTGAAGCCCGCGGTCACGAAAGCTTGGGGTCGGCATGGGGCCTTCGCCAAGGTCGCGACGAGGCGCGGCGACAGCATCAAGCCCTGCAAACGCGGCACCACGAGCTCATAGGCGCCGAAGCTGAGGAAGAGCGCCGCCGAGAGCATCGCCGCACCTGCCGCGAGGCTGCGCCTTCGCGTGAGGCAAAGGCAAGCGAGGAGGGCGAGCGCCGCCCCGATCGCCACCACCGACGCGCCCGCGATATCGGCGCGCTCTCCATAGAGCAGCGTGGCGAAGGGGATCGTGAGCCCGATCATGATGGGAATGAGCGGCAGGAGGATCGTCGCAACTTGCTTCCATCTGCGATCGGCGTCGAGGCTTCCTCCCTGGGCCATAAGCGCGACGAGGAGAGCGACGGCCGGATAGAGCGGCAGGACGTAATGCGGCAGCTTGGTCGGCACGGCCTCGAAGAGAATCCAGGACGGGACGAGCCAAGCGAGCAGAAAGCTCACGGCCTCCTCACGGCGCCGGCGCCAGACGCCAGGCACGGCGATGATCGCAAGGGGCGCGATCGGCCAAAGGGTGACGAGCGCCACCGCCAGATAGGCGCCGGGCGGCGCGCCATGCGCCTCGCGGGCACCGGCGACCTTGCCGAGCATGTCGCCTCCGACCGCCTCGCTGAAGAAGGCGCCATGCGTCTCGACGGCGATCGCCGCGAACCAGGGCAGGACGATGACCATCGCCAAGGCGATGGCTCGCCAGTCGGCAACCGGGCGGAGCCAGCCACTGGAGCGCTCCTTGACCGAGAGCGCAAGGCAGGCGAGCGCCACGATCATCAAGGTGATCGGGCCCTTGATCAGCGCGCCGATCGCGATCGCGAGCCAAAGGATGAACGAGGCGCTCGTAGATCCTCGGCCCCGACCGTTCCGCGCCGACCAGATCCTGGCCAGCGCGCCCATTGCGGCGATGACGGTCGCGGTGAGCACGGCATCGGTCTTTGCGAGCCTCGCCTCGACGCCGAGCAATATGGTCGCCGAAAGAAGCGCCGCGGCGAACAACGCGTAGCGACGTTCGAGCCAGACGAGACCTGCCCAATAGGTGAGCAGCACGGCCGCGACCGCGCCGATGAGCGAGGGAAGTCGGTAGATCCAAATCGTCGAGCGCGCGGCCTCGAAGCCGAGTGCCTCCGCCACGACGACACCGGCGCTCTGCAGCCAATAGATGCCGACCGGCTTCTTGTTGCGCGCCTCATCCTGGAAGCGAATGGCGACGAAGTCGTGCGTCTCCAGCATCTGCTTCGAGGCTTGCGCGAAACGCGGCTCGTCGCGATCCATCGGCGGCAAGCCCGTAAAGCCCGGCAGGAAGGCGAGGAGCGAGAGCACGACCAGTGCCGCGCAGGCGAGCGCATGCGAGCGCTCGAGCGCGGCACGCAAAGTTGCGGCGGCGCCTCGCGGCGCCGCCGGCGTCGAGATCAGGCTTTGGTTCACGCGCCCCTTTTGGTGGCGTCCCGGGCGCGCGTCAACTCATCGGGCTGGGATTGGGGGGATGAATTCCCCGCCTAGGCCAGGTTCTCCTTGAAGAATGCGAGCGTTCGCTGCCAAGCCAACTTGGCGGCCGCCTCGTTGTAACGTACGCCCGCGGTATCGTCATTGAAGCCGTGGTTGGCGCCCTCGTAGAAATAGAGCGTGTATTTGATGTTCGCGGCCTTCAGCGCCTCCTCATAGGCCGGCACCAGGGGTCCGAGCCACTTATCGAGCTTGGGATCAGCGTAGTTCAAGAGGAGCGCCGCCTTGATCTTGCCGACGGCTGCGGCATCGGGAGGCAAACCGTAATAGACCGCCGCCGCGTTGAGCGTGGGATCATTGACCGCAATATCGATGCCGCCACGCCAACAGAAGCCGACCGAGCCGACCTTACCGTTGACCTCGGGGCGTGTGCGCAAATAGGCAACCGCTGCGAGGGCGTCCCCAGTCACTTTGCCAGCATCGAGCTTGGGAAACAGCTTCGCCGCCTCGTCTGTGTCCTGCGGCGTGCCGCCTAGCTGCGACATAAAATCGACGGCGAGCGCCACATAGCCTTCTGTCGCGAGGCGGCGGGCGACATCCTCGATATGCGGATTGAGCCCGCGGTTCTGGTGCACCACGACGATCCCGCCGTGCTTGCCCTCGCCCCTGGGCTTGGCGAGATAGCCCTTAACCTCGCCGGACGCTCCTTTGTAGGTGACGTGCTCGATCGCGAGGCGCGGATCGTTCTCCGCCACGACTGCAGCCCGCGCATAGTCCGATCGCAGCAAGGGCAACAGCGCGGTCGCCGCCGCCACGCTGCCGACGATCTTCGCCGCCCTTTCGAGAAACAGCCGACGATCGAGATGAGAGTGAGTGAAATCCTCGTAGAGATCGATGATGCGTTGGTCCATATCCATCCTCTTTGGTCGTTGGCGGCGTCCTAGACGCGATGCTTCAAGACGCGCGTCAACTCACTTTGCGCAAACGGCAGCGCGGGGCCAGCGACTATGCGTGGGTAATTGCGCGATGGCGCATCGCCGTTGCTTGCGCATAGCGCAACTCGGCGGGCGCCGCGCCATCACGTTTCGTTGAGCCGACCATGTCGGATATGGCGGCCGAACCTGCTCAGCGAGAGAAGGCGCTCGCGACCGGCTGAGGCTGCGAGGCCCCGGCGCCGGCCTTCGCTCCCAGCACGCCGAGAGCGTCGATGACGCCCGCCCCATACTCGTCGGTGCTCGCGGCGGGATCGGGCTTGCGAGCGCCGGCATCGAGCGCGCCGATCAGCGCGTCCGGCGTCAAGGTGCCGTAGAGCTGCAACGCGAGCGCCGCGATGCCGGTGACATGGGCGGCGGCGATCGAGGTTCCCGACGCGATCTGAATGGAATCGCCGGGAGCCGGCAGGAGGATATCGACGCCGGGCGCAGCGACCGCGATGTAGGAGCCATGGTTCGCCATGCCGAAGAGCTGGCCGCGCGCATCCGTCGCTGTCACGGCGATCACGCCCGGCTCGGCGCCCGGATAAAGCGGAGCGGCCTTGGCGCCCCCATTCCCGGCCGCGGCGATCTCGGCGACGCCTTTCGACCTGAGCGTTCCGAGCGAGCGAGCCAACATGGCGTCATGCGCGCCGGCAAAGCTCATATTGACGATGCGGGCGTTCTGAGCGATCGCGAATTCGAGCCCTTCGAGGATCTGGTAGCTCGTCCCTTCCGCGCCGTTCGGCTTGCCTTCGCCGGTGAAGGCACGGATGGCGATCACCTCCGCATCCGGAGCCACGCCGACGAGCCTGGCATGGGCGAGGATGGCGCCGGCGATGGCCGTGCCATGCGAATGGGCTTGGAACGCGCCCCCGACCGCATCGAAGCGCGCGACGATGCGATCCTTGAACTCGGCGCAGTCGCTGTCGATGCCTGAATCGATGATGGCGATCCGAATGCCCTTGCCGGTGGCGAGACGATGCGCTTCGGTGAGATGCAGCGCCGCGATCGTGTATTGCAAGGAATCCGACGAGGAGCCCGCCTCGGCAGCCGCGGCGGGAGAAGTCGGCTGTGCCGGGGGCGATGCCGGTTCCGCCACAGGCGCGACGACGGGCGGTTGGGCCGGCCCTGGCGGCGGCGCGGGCGCGGCCACCGATCCGGCCTGATCGCCGGGCTTCGGTGGCTCCGGCTGGGCACCCGTCACCTGCGCCTTCGGGGATGCGTCATCGAAGCCCACCACGGGCGGCAAGGGGGGAGGCGTCAGGACCGCGCCAGGGGCCGTTCCGGAGTCGTCCTGCAAAGCGAACACGTAGTTCGGCTGGGCACCGTCGACCCGGCCCTCGGCGCGCAGCGTCCGCACGATGTCCGGAACGGTGCGGGGCGCGGCTATCCGATAACGGTTCACCTTGGCGCCAAGCAGAGAGAAGTCCTGCGATGCGATCAAGGTGAGCCCGAGCCGCCGCTCGATGCGCTGCAGCGCTGTAGCCGTCAGGCGCGACGGGATCTCGACCAGTACCTCATTGGGCACGTAACGCGCCTCGGTCGAAGGCGGCACGACGAAATGCTCAGGCGCGATCGGCTGCTTCACCGCAACCACTGGAGCGGGTGGAGACGGCGGCGTCACCGGCCTCTTCTTGGCGATCCGCTTGACCGGCTCGGGTGGCGGAGGCGGGGTGTAGACCGGCTTCACCGGAATAATGCGATGGCGGGGCCCGCGATAGACCGGAGGCGGACCACCGCCATCGCCCGAGGGCCCGTAATAGGGTGGCGGACCCTCGACGATGGGGGGATGGTAGATCGGCCGCCTCGGCGGGTGATAGATCGGAGGACGCGGATAGCCGCCCCCGCCTTCGCCCC
>JBIOEK010000068.1:0-11402 GCA_044445925.1 Hyphomicrobiales bacterium | reverse complement strand
GTTATGAGCATCGCGAGGCCCATTGCGACGTGCTGGTCGTAGGCGCGGGGCCCGCCGGCCTCTCGGCCGCGGCCGCGGCGGCCGGGGAGGGCGCGCGCGTCATCCTGGCGGATGACGGGGCGGTTCCAGGCGGCTCGCTTCTGGCGCGCAGGGGAATGATCGCGGGCGAACCCATTGCGCAGTGGCTCGGCTATATCGTCTCGCAGCTCGAATCGTCCAGCGATGTGCGGATGCTCGGCCGCACGACCGCCTTCGGCTATTACGACCACAACCAGCTCGCGCTTATCGAGAAGGTCGCGGATCATCGCCCGGCGAGATCAGGCGAGCCGCGCCAAAGGCTCTGGCATGTGCGGGCGCGCCGTGTGGTGCTCGCGACCGGCGCGCATGAGCGTTCGCTGGTGTTCGACGACAACGACAGGCCCGGCGTGATGCTGGCCTCGGCCGCACGCGCCTATGTCAATCGCTACGCCGCCAGGCCAGGATCGGTCGCCGTCATCTTCACCAACAACGACACCGCCTATGCTGCCGTGGACGATCTCATCGAGGCCGGAATGCGGATCGCGGCCGTGGTCGATTGCCGCGCGGAAGTGCCGGCGGCGTTGAAGACGCAGCTCGCGCACACTGGCATCGAGCATTTTACCGGCTGGGGGGTGGCCAGCGTCATCGGGGCGCGCTCGGTGAAGGCGGTGATGCTCGGCCCCAACCTGCCGGGGGCCCGCGAGGCGCCGCGCCGCAGGCTCGCCTGCGACCTCCTCTGCGTCTCGGGGGGCTGGAGCCCGGTCCTGCATCTGCATGCCCAGACCGGCGCGAAGCCCGTTTACGATGCGGCCCTCGGGGCTTTCCTGCCCGGCGGCCCGAGGCAGGGGGAGCGCCTTGCTGGGGGCGCCGCCGGGACGCTCGCTCTCGAAGCATCGATCGCCGAGGGCGAGGCCGCCGGCAGGGACGCGGCGAGAAGCGCCAGAGGCGAGCCGGCAGCGAAGGCCGGCGCAGCTCCCATGGCGCCGGTCCTCTCACGAAGCCCCGGCGCGCCCTGGCGCAACCCCGCGCATCTCGACGGAAGCGGCAAGCGCTTCGTCGACCTGCAGGAGGACGTGATCGATGCGGATGTCGCGCTCGCGGTGCGCGAAGGCTATCGCTCGGTCGAGCACGTCAAGCGCTACACGACGCTCGGCATGGGGACCGATCAGGGCAAGACGAGCAACACGCTCGGCTTCGTCGAGATCGCCAGGGGGCTCGACCGCGACATGGCGCCAGGGGGCACCACCACGTTCCGGCCGCCCTATGTGCCGGTGACGCTCGGCGCGCTCGCGGGCGCCCATGGCGGACGCCATTTCCTGCCGATAAGGCTGACGCCGATGCATGACTGGCACGTCGAGGCGGGCGCCGCCATGGTCCAGGCCGGAAGCTGGCTGCGCCCGCAATGCTACCCGCGCCGAGGTGAGAGCCTCGAGGACGCCGCGCGGCGCGAGGCGCTGGCCGTGCGCGGCGGCGTCGGGCTCGTCGACGTGTCGACGCTCGGCAAGCTCGAATTGTTCGGACGCGACGCCGCCTCGTTCCTCGAGCGCGTCTACGCCAACCGCTTCGCGTCGCTACCGGTCGGACGCAGCCACTACGGGGTGATGCTGCGCGAGGACGGAATGGTGTTCGATGACGGCACCGTATCGAGGCTCGGCGAGAACCATTACTTCATCACGACCACCACGGCCCAGGCGGGGCTCGTCAGGCGCCGCCTCGAACATTGCCGCCAGGTGCTGTGGCCGCAGCTCGATGTCCATCTCGTCGCGGTCACCGATCAATGGGCCGCGATCGCGCTCGCGGGCCCGGCTTCCCGCAAGGTTCTGGCGAAGGCGATCGACATCGAAGTCGGCGATGCGAGCTTGCCGTTCATGGGGATCGCCGCGGGGCGCGTGGGGAGCGCCGCCGTGCGCGTATTCCGGATCAGCTTCTCCGGCGACCTCGCCTATGAGATCTATGTGCCCGCAGGCAGCGGCGCGCAGGTCTGGCAGCGTCTCGTCGAGGCGGGCGCAGAGCATGGCATCGTGCCTTACGGGCTCGACGCCATGAATGCCCTGCGTATCGAGAAAGGCCACGTCACCGGAGCGGAGATCAATGGCAGGACGACGGCCGACGATCTCGGCCTCGGCCGCATGCTGAAGACGAAGGGGGACTTCATCGGCCGGCGCTCCCTGGCGCGTCCGGGATTGGACAGGGCCGGGCGCTGGCAGCTCGTCGGTCTCGCCTCCGCGGACGGGAGGACGCCGCTGCCGCCCGGAGCGAAGCTCGTCGCCGATCCGCGCCGGCCCGCGCCCAACTCCATCCTCGGCGAGGTCACCTCCGCGGCCTGGAGCCCGGCGCTCGACCGGCCGATAGCGCTTGCGCTTCTGGCCGACGGCCGCTCGCGCCAGGGCGAGGCGGTCGTCGCGGTATCGCCGCTCTTCGGTCTCGAAGTGCCGGCGACGATTACGAGCCCGATTTTCTTCGATCCCACAGGAGAACGGCTGCGTGGCTAGCGCGACCCAAGGAACATCGCAATGGTCCGCGCGCGGCATGGCTGAGATGCCGCCCGGCATCCGGCTCAGCGATCCGGCGCCTGCGAGCATCGCGCATCTGGCGCAGCCCATCGGCGGCTCTTCCTTGTCGATCCTGCTCTCGACATTCGGCATCGCGCAGCTCCCACGACCGGGACGCACGGCGAGCGCGGGGGCGGGGCTGATCTTCGGCATCGCGCCGCAGCGCTGGTGGCTCGTGCGGGAACAGGGCCTTCCGGCTGATTCGAAGCAAGATGCGCTTGTCGCGGGCTTTGGCATCGCAGTCGATGTGAGCGACGCCTGGAGCCGCTTTCGCATCGCAGGCAAGGCGATGCTCGACCTTCTTGCCAAGGGATCGACGCTCGATCTCGACCCCCGCGCCTTTGCCGAAGGCACATGCGCGCTCGCAGCCTTCGCCCAGCTGCATACGCTGCTGCATCGCGCCCATGGGGCCTGGCATTTCGACCTCTATTGCGGCCGCAGCTACGCGCGCGCTCTCCACGAATGGCTGATCGAGGCGGCAGCCGAATTCGGCTGCGAGACACTGGTCGAGAAAGGAGGCGCGACACCGCAATCCACGACATGACCGCAAACCCAAGCTCTGAATACCAGCTTTGAATACCCGCTCTGAATTCCAAGTTTCCGAATTCCAAGTTTCTCAATTCAAGGAGAAGAACCATGAGGCGTCGATTTCACTTGGCTGCCCTGGCTGCGCTCGCCGCATTGTCGGCGGGTCTCTTCGCATCCAAGGCCAACGCGCAGGCGCCGTCCATCTGGACGGATGTGATGGGGAAGAAGAAGCTGACGAGCTGCATCGTGCCGTCCTATCAGCCCTATTCCTGGAAGGACGCCAAAGGAGAGTGGCAGGGATTCGTCGCCGAAATGGCGCGCAACGTGGCCGGCGCCATGCATGTCGAGCTGGACTTCGTGGAGACCTCGTTCAAGACGGTCGTCCTCGATCTCCAGAGCGGCAAATGCGACGCCTTCTTCGGCTTCAACGCAACGCCCGAACGGGCGCTCGCCATCGATTTCGCAGGCCCGCTCTATACGCTCGGCTTCATCTTCATCAACCGCAATGGCTGGCAGCCACCAGGGCCGAATTGGGCGGACTACAACAAGCCCGATATCCGTATCTGCTACCCGCTCGGCACCAGCATGGAGCAGCAGGCCAGACGCTGGGACCAGAAGGCGACGTTGATCGGTCTCGGTTCCACCGACGAGTGCCTGCTCGCCGTGCAGACCGGGCGCGCCGACGCCTATCTCGCCGCTACGCTCGACGGGCTCGTCGCCAAGCACAAGAACCCGCAGGTCGGAACGCTGACATTCCCGCAACCCTCCTACGCCTTGCCGTCCTATGCGGGCATGCGGCTCGACGCCGACGGCCGCTTCCAGAAGTTCATGCAGCGCTGGTCCGAATACAACCGGGCGAACGGCAACATCAGCGAATGGCTGATCGGGGCGTTGGATCAATATGGCATCCCGCGCGACACGCTCCCGAAGGACATCCAGTTCTGAGCAGGCGATCGCAATCCAGAAAATCGACTGGATTGCGTCGTCGGTGCCGGCGCTGTCTCGCCATGACGACAGGGCCGTCCGCTCACCGGTCGAGATGCCCACCAGGCTCGAGGCTTTGTCTCGAGCGTCCAACATCGAGAAGGACGTGCGAAGTGCGCCCTTTGGACGGCCATGATAGCCAAGAGAACGACAGATGATCTTTCACTTCGAGGGTGAGCCGATCGCTGCGCGCGAGGGCCAGAGCGTCGCAGCGGCGCTCATCGAGGCGGGCATTCGCTCGTGGCGCATCGACGAGGCGGGCCATCACAAGGGCGCGCTCTGTTGCATCGGCTATTGCTACGAGTGCCGCTGCCGGATCGACGGCGAAGCGGACCGGCGCGCCTGCATGACGCAGGCGAAGCCCGGAATGCGGGTCGAGCGCCAGATGGGGCTCGGCTGATGGCGCGCTCGATCGTCATCGTGGGAGCAGGTCCGGCAGGCTTGTCGGCCGCGGTCGAGGCCGCAAATCGAGGCGCGCATGTGACCCTCGTCGACGAGGCGCAAAGGCCTGGCGGCCAGATCTATCGACAGGGTTCCCCCGCGCTTGCCGGCCGCGATGTCGCGGAAGCCGCCGAGACGAGGCGCAAGAAACGGCTGCTCGACGCTTTCGACCGCGTCCTCGACCGCATCGACTACCGCCCGAACACCACCGCCTATGCCATGTTCGGGCCTGGAGGCGTTCATCTCGCCTCAGGCGACCGCACCGAGGTCGTCAGCGCCGACGCCGTCGTCCTGGCGAGCGGCGTGCGCGAGGTCGCGGTGCCCTTCCCCGGATGGACGACACCCGGGGTGATGTACGCCGGTGGCGCGCAATCGCTCATCAAGGCGCAGCGCACCCTTCCCGGCCGCAGCGTGGTCGTGGCCGGTTCGGGGCCGCTGCCGATCGTCGTCGCGGCGCAGATCCTGCGCGCCGGCGGCAAGGTCGAGGCTCTCGCCTCGCTGCATCCGGTGACGGCCGGGAGGAGGCATCTCGCCGGGCTCTGGCATGGACGCGAAATCGTCCTCGAGGGCCTTCGCTATCTGGCCAGCGTGGTTAGGGCAGGGGTGCCGCGCCTCACCGGCTTCGTGCCGATCCGCGTGCTCGGCATGGATCGCGTCGAGAGCGTGGTGCTGGCCAGGCTCGACGCCGCCGGCACGGTCGTGCCGGGCAGCGAGCGCCAGACCGCCTGCGACGCCGTGGTGGTGAATTACGGCTTCGCCGCCAATAGCGAGCTTGCCGCCATGGCCGGAGCGAAAATGCGCTACGAGGCGCTGACCGGCGGCTGGCTGCCGGAGGCCGACGCCTTCGGGCGCAGTTCGGTTCCGGGCGTGTTCGTCGCAGGCGACATGGCGGGGCTGCGCGGCGCGCTCGTCGCCGAGACCGAGGGGCGAATCGTCGGCGCCGCGGCCGCGAGCGTTCCGGAAGCGCTCACGGAGCCTGGCTTCGGGCAGGACTGGCGCGAGGCGCTCGCTCGCCGGCGCAGGCTATGCGAGTTCCAAGAGGTGGTGCGACAGATGCTGAAGCCGCTCCCCGGGCTCTGGGCGATCGCCGACGCAGAGACGATCGTCTGCCGCTGCGAGAACGTGACCTTGGGTGATCTGCGCTTCGCTTTTTCGGCCGGCCATCTTGCTCCCAACACCGTCAAGCGCAGCACGAGAGCCGCCATGGGCTGGTGCGGGGGGCGCACCTGCCTGCCGATGATAGCAGCCCTCGCCGATCTGCATGCGGGGGCAAAGCCTGCCGAGATGATGACGGCGAGGCCACTCGCCCGACCGGTCGCGCTCTCGGCGCTTGCGAACCAAACGAAAGGCTGATGCCCATGCCGAACAGAACCGCCGATGTGCTGATCATCGGCGCGGGGGCCTTCGGGCTCTCCTGTGCCTGGTGGATGTCGAAACGACGCGACGGCTGCCGCATCCTCGTCGTCGACGAGGGTGAATTCGCCGGCGGTGCCAGCGGCCGCAACGGTGCGGGCTTCCGCATGCAATGGGGGCTCGAGCTGAATATCCGGCTCTGCCAGGAGAGTATCCGCTTCTTCGAGAACGCGGCCGAGGAACTCGATTACCCACCCGGGATCGCGCTGAAGCAGGACGGATATCTGGTGCTCGCCCATTCCGAGAAGGCGCTGAAAAGCCTCGAGACAGCGGTGCGCACGCAGCACCGGTTCGGCGTTCCAAGCGAGATGCTCAATCCCGAGGACTGCATCAAGATGGTGCCGCCGCTCGGGCGCAATCGTCTGCTCGGCGGCTCCTTCTGCGGTCTCGATGGCAGCGCCTCGCCATTTCTTTGGCTCGACGCGCTGCTGCGAGCCTGCCGCCGTCAGGGCGTAGAGGTCGTCTACGGGGTCCGAGCCCGGTGCATCGAACCGGTCGCTGGCGGCTATCGCGTGCATCTCGACGATGGGGCGGTCGATGCCGGACGGATCGTGATCTGCACGGATTGGGCGGCGCCCGAGCTCCTCGCCCCGCTCGGCATCGACATCAAGGTCGAGCCCCTGCCAAAGGAGATTCTCGTCACCACCCCGGCCCCGCCCGCGGTGAAGCCGATCCTGGTTTCGCTCGAGCACCATATCGCGGTCAACCAGGTGGAGCGGGGCTCGGTGATCTTTACGGTGTCCCGGGCGCGCACCGGCACCACGACGCGCTCGACCGACGATTTCCTGGCCTTCGCCGCGCCCAAGATTGTCGACCTCGTGCCTGGCCTCGCCCATCTCCCGGCGCTGCGCACCTGGGGCGGCGTGTCGAGTGTCACGCCCGACATGCAACCTATTTTGGGGGAGACAGAGCGCGAGGGTGTCTACGTCGCCGTCTCGTCCTATCGCGGCTTCATGACCTCGCCCGCGGTCGGGCGCATCCTGGCCGCCATGGTGCTCGACGGCGACACCAACGATCCCATCGCTTCGGTCCTGCATCCGCGCCGTTTCGCGGCCGGCGAGATGATCATGGAGCCCCTGCTGAACCAAGAGTAGGGGCAAGCGAACATGGGAAGCGGCTCACGGATGCAGTGCGCTTCATCCCGACGCGAGCGACATGCCCTACCCGGCGCAATCGAGCGCTGCCGCACCGAGCAGGCACGGCCATGACCGATAGTTACGGACGACGGCTCGCGACCAGCTTGCGCGTCAGCGCTCGAGCAGGCCCTTGATCAGAAACATCTCGGCCTCGTGGACGCAGGAGATTTGCGTCCATTCGGCATCCGACTGCGTGTTGAGGCGCCAGGTCATCAAGGTGACGACGCATCTGTCGGCGCCGAGCTTCAAGACCTCGCCGGGTATCACCCTCGACATATTGCGGAACTGCATCACCTCCCGGCTAGGACCGACCTCATAGTCGACGAGAAGGCGAGCACGATCGACATCCAGCCGAACGAAGGTGTCCTTGCCGCTGAAGACCGAGTGGCCAACGAACAGGCCCGGCTCGATCTCGCGTCGATCGAAGCTGCCCCATGTCCATTGGCCCTGCTTGAGCCCGTCGGCCATGATCTCGAAGGCGACCTCCGCCGGCCGTTCCACCGCGACGCTACTGGTATGACAATGTTGATCCTGCATGGAGACGACGATCCCTCAGATGTCCCGCGACATCAAGCATCGATTTGGAAATCGAGTTCCTCGATTGCAGCCGGCCATTCACGGCGGCAGGGGCCGTCGAGAAGCCGCGGCACCGGCAGCGTGCATGATCTCATCGAAGCCCTTGGGGATCGCACCAAGTCGGATCGCACCAAGACGCAGACGCCGCGTCAATGCCGGCCGGCGGAGGCGGGTACGGACGATGGATAGCGCAGGCCTTGCTCATCGGGCTCGCGTTGCGGTGGATCAGGAAACCTTCTCGACCTCGCCCCCGCCTGCGACCCAATCCTTGAATGCCCCAAGATTATATACTTTCGAATACCCGAAATCCTTCAGGACCTTTCCGCTGAGAGCGGACCGTCCCCCGGACGCACAGTAGACGATAATCGGCCGATCCTTGACAAACGATTTGTCGTGGTAGGGCGAATCGGCATCGGCGCGAAATTCCAGCATTCCGCGAGAAACATGAAGAGCGCCCTTGATTTTGCCGCTGGCCTGTATCTCGGGCATGTCTCGAACATCGACGACAAGCGCCTTTCCCTCCTCGATCATCTTGCGCGCATCTGCATGCGTGAGCTTCGGCACGACAGCGTTTGCGGCCGCCAACATCTCTTTCACATTCGTCGGCATCTTGTCCTCCCGAGTGGACGTCGTCGAACACGGCGTCTGGTGTCTGGTCAGGCATGAACAGATAGGAGTCTTCAGCATGCGAGCCTACGTCATGCGCACCGGGATTTCCATCGATACTTCGCCTTCCGATCGGGGCCGCCTGGCGACCGATCACGATGTCACGATTGCGGCGCTTTTGATTGCCCTCGCCCCGGGGCCACGGAGCGTTGTTGCGGGCGAGGGCCACCCCGCGCGTTGACATGATGTGTGCACTCGTATGAATCTGCATGCCGACAATCGAGCCGGATCGAGGGCAAAGGCTGCGATCGGAATTCCGACGCCGCGGACAGGGGAGGGATTTGAGATGAGGCAACGTCACCCGGTCCTCTCATTCGCGGTCTCGGCGCTAATCTTCGGCGCCTCCTTCGCGGCTGGGGTCGCGAGCGCGAAGGCAGAGCAGAAGCTCGTCATTTACTCCGCCAATGACAGCACCTTGAACGATCTCGTCTTTGCCGCCTTCACCAAGGAGACGGGCATCAAGGTCGAGAGCGTCTCGACCGGCTCCGGCGTGCTGATGAAGCGCATCCAGGCCGAGAAGGACAATCCCCAAGGCGATATCATCTGGGGCGTCAGCCGCTCGCTGCTGCAGACCAACAAGGCCTATTTCGCTCCTTACAAGTCGAAGGAGAACGCGGCGATACCCGCCGATTTCCTCGATCCCGACAATCTCTGGACCGGGACCAACGTGCATCTCCTGGTGGTCACCAAGAACACTAAGCTCATGCCCTCGGGCGAGGGCCCCAAGACCTGGGATGATCTCCTCGATCCGAAATACAAGGGCAAGATCGCCTTCACGGATCCGGCGAATTCGGGTTCCGCCTACACCAATGCGACCTTGCTCATCGATCATTGGGGCAGCGGCGAGGCCGGATGGGGAAAGCTTAAAGCCCTGTTTGCCAACACCAAGATCCTCAACCGCTCGACCTTGGTGTTCCAGGGCGTCGGCACCGGAGAATACGCGCTCGGCATCTCGCTCGAATATGCGGGCGCGCTGTGGGCGAGCAATGGCGCGCCGGTCACGAACATCTATCCCGCCGACGGCACGCTCGCCTTGTTGGAGGGCGTGGCGATCCTCAAGGGCGATCCCAACCCCGAGGCGGCGAAGGCCTTCGTCGACTACATCAATCGCAAGGATGTGTGCGAGATGATGCTCAAGGCCACGTTCCGCAGGCCGGCGAGGCAGGATCTCGATCTCGCGGCTCTCGCCGGGAACATGCCGACCATGTCGAGCCTCAAGCTCCTCTCCTATGACGAGAACGGCTGGACGGCGAAGCGCTCCGAGACCTTGGAGAAGCTGAAGGAGGTCATCCAGGAGACGCGGTGAAGCGCGCTTAGGGTCGCGAATCCGAAGATGATCGCGACGTCTCCACGTCATGGCCGGGCCAAGCCCGCTGATGACGCACACGCATAGGACTGCACGCTTGGCCAGCATCACGATCGAGCGCGTCAGCCGGTCCTTCGGGGCAGTCAAGGCCGTCGACGATATCTCGGTCACCATCGAGGATGGCGAGTTCTTCACGCTTCTCGGCCCATCGGGCTGCGGCAAGACCACGCTTCTGCGCATGCTCGCGGGCTTCGCCGAGCTCGAGGCCGGCGAGATCCGTTTCGGCGAGCGGCGCATCGATACCTTGCCGCCGCATAAGCGCGATACCGGCATGGTGTTCCAGAACTATGCCATCTTTCCTAACCTCCTGGTCGCCGACAACGTCGCTTATGGCCTGCGGGCCCGAAAGGTCGCGCCGACCGAGATCGCTGCGCGCGTGGCGGAGGCGCTGCGCCTCGTGCATCTCGCCGATTACGGCGAGCGCTGGCCGCATCAGCTGTCCGGCGGCCAGCTGCAGCGCGTGGCGATCGCCCGGGCGCTGGTCATCGAGCCGCAGGTGCTGCTGCTCGACGAGCCGCTCTCAAATCTCGATGCGCAGCTTCGGGTCGTGATGCGCGGCGAGATCCGCGTGCTGCAGCAAGCGCTCGGCATCACCGCCGTCTACGTCACCCATGATCAGGAGGAGGCGCTCTCGATCTCCGACCGCATCGCCGTCATGCGGTCCGGCCGTCTCGATCAGGTCGGCCGGCCGGAGGAGATCTACCGCCGGCCGGCGACCCCCTTCGTCGCCCAGTTCATGGGCACCACCAATCTCTGGAGTGGCGTGGTCGGAGGGGAGGGCACGCTCATCAAGGTCGGGGACTTGGCCTTTCCCGTCCCCAAGCTCTCGCAGGACGACGGGACAAGCATCACCTTCTCGCTGCGGCCCGAGGCCCTCCACCCGCTGCTCGGCGGCGAGGCGCCGCCAAAAGGCTGGGCGAGCCTCTCGGCGCGGCTCGTCAGGCTCGAATTCCTCGGTGCCCTGACCCGCATCGAGGCTGAGCTGAGCCATGGCGCGCCGTTGCGCGCCGCCTGGCTCGACTGGCCGCTCGATCGACTGAAGGCGGGCGACGACGTGACCTTCGCCTATGAGCCGCGCCGCATCACCGTGTTCTCCTCGTGACGAGCCTCCTTGCCGCACGCCTGCGCTTCCCGCTCCTCGTCACCGTGCTGGCCTTCGCCTTTCTCGGCCTCTTCTTCCTCTATCCGCTGTCGCGCATCCTCGGCGCGAGCTTCCTTGACCCCAAGGGTTTGCATTTCACGCTCGCCAACTACGTCAAGATCCTGGGCAGCGGTTTCTATCAGGCGAGCCTCCTCAACAGCCTCGAGATCGGCGCGGCCGCGACCCTGATCGCCACCTTGCTGGCCGTGCCTCTCGCCTTCGCCATGGCGCGCTTGCCGGTCGCCGGCAAATCCGCGCTCGAATCCCTCGTCGTGCTGCCGCTCGTGCTGCCGAGCTTCGTCAGCGCCTATGCGCTCGTGCTCATGCTCGGGCGCGCCGGCTTCGTCACGCAGGCCTTGCGCGATCTCGGCATTCCCTTCACCTCGATCTACGGGGCCTCGGGCATCATCGCCGTCTACACGCTGACGCTCTACCCTTACGTGCTCTTGCCGGCCATCGCCGGATTGAAGGCGATCGATGTCTCGGTCGATGAGGCGAGCCGCAATCTCGGCGCCTCGCGCTGGCGCGGCTTCTGGACCGTGACCTTGCCGATCGTCATTCCTTCGGTGCTTTCGGGGGCG